>CAZHDQ010000054.1:0-10351 GCA_964531595.1 uncultured Anaeromyxobacteraceae bacterium | reverse complement strand
CACCAGGTCCCAACGCACCAGCGCCAACTTCTGCTGCAGTTCCTCGCTGCGGGCCAACTGGTCCACCCTGGCGATGATCAGGTCGAAGTCGTCGAAGGGGTTGCCCGAGTGCGACTGTTCGACCTGCTCGCGCGAGAAGATGGTGAAGGACAGGCCGAACTTCTCGTACATCTCGTCCTGCCACTGCTCGACCAGGCTGCCCGGGGCCACGATCAGCACCTTGCGGGTGTCGGCCCGGATCAGCAGCTCGCGGATGTACAGGCCGGCCATGATGGTCTTCCCGGCGCCCGGGTCGTCAGCCAGAAGACCCCGCATGGGCTGGCGCGGCAGCAGGAACTCGTAGACCGCGGTGATCTGGTGAGGCAATGGCTCGACGCTGGAGGTGTGCACCGCCATCATGGGATCGAAGAGATGGGCCAGGTTGATCCGATAGGCCTCGGTGACCAGCTTGAAGTCGGCGGCCGGGGCATCGAAGGCCCAGTCCAGGGCGCCCTTACCCCAGACGTACCACAGGCCCATAGCCAGGATACCGATGAACAGCATGATTTCCAGCAGCGCGATGGGACCGAATACCGGCGACTTCAGCAGGTCACGATACACAACGGCCCAAGGAATCAGAAAAACCGCCTCGATGTCGAATACGACGAAAAAGATCGCAACGGCGTAGAACTTGACGTTGAAGCGCTTTCGCGACGAGTCAATCGGCTCGGAGCCGCATTCGAACGCCCCCATCTTGGCTTCGGACGGGCGCTTGGGCCCCAGCACCGCGTTGAGGATCAGGATGACCAGCGCCAGCCCGATCGCAACGGCAATCGTTACCAGGATCGCCACGTACGGCAGGAAATCGTTACCCATTGCAGCCTCCGAAACGCCCAACCAACGCGCGGCGTATCGTCACCGTGACCGCCGCAAACTAGCAGAAGAAAGGTCTGGAATCAATCAGCAGGTTCGCAACGACCGATAAGACTTCCTTCGGACGCCCCGACGTGGCTACCTCGGGTACAATCCGGAAAGGCCGATTCCGGACGACCGTGATGCCCGCGACCCCGCCAGGACGCGCACGAGACGCGCTGCTGCTGTTTGCCATCGTGGCTGCGCTGGGCTCGGTCCAACACTACCGAAACGACGTGCATCCGGCGAACGAGGCCGTGCGGATCTATACGGCTCTGGCGATCGTGGACCACGGCACCGTGGCTCTGGACCCAGTGTTCGACGATGTGGCGCCGGGTTGGCGACAGGCAGGCTCGCCACCGAACCGCGACGTGGCGCTTCGCGACGGCCGCTACCTGCTGGACAAGGCACCTGGGCTGTCGCTGGCGGCCGTACCGGTGATTGCAGCGCTGCGCGCCCTGGGCCTGCATCCGGGGTTCGCAGACCTTGCGTGGGGGCTGTCGCTGCTGTTGTGTGCTTTGCCTACGGCAGCATTCGCCGTGTTCCTGGCCAGGCGACTGCGGCGGGATCCGGCTACGGCCGGGGCGCCAGGTTGGATTCCCGGCGCGCTGGTCGTGGCATCCCCTTGGTTGGCGTACGGCGGAATGTTCTTTGGTCATGCGCCGGCGGCGGCCCTGATCGGCTTCGGGGCAATGCTTGGCCTGGGCGCCTTCGGGGCGCGGCCGACTGGGGCATCGCACGTGGCAGGCGATGGCCCGGGACATGCATTCAGGGAGGGGCTGGGCGCCGGGCTGGCTCTGGGAGCAGCGGTGCTGGTGGAACTGCCAGCATTGGCCCTGGCGGCGGCAGTCGCAGTCGCGGTCGCGGCGGATCGAAGCGCCCGGACGCGTTTCCTGGGGCTAGTTGCCGGTGCGGCAATCCCGGCGGCGATCTTGATGACGTGGAACGTCGTCAACTTCGGGAACCCCTTTGCGATGTCCTACGGGTTCAAGCATGACGCGATGTTCGCGACGCTCCACGCTCAGGGGCTTTACGGTGTGTCGTGGCCGTCGCTAGAACGGCTGTGGGGCCTGCTGGTCGGCGCACGGCGGGGACTGCTGTTCCTGGCTCCGTGGCTGGTGATCGGCCTGGCCGGCGCGGTGGCCGCAGCCTTCGACCGGGGATTATCCCGTGGCTGGCGCATCCTGCTCGCCGGCGGCGGTCTGGGATTTCCGCTGCTGATGGCTGGATTCGTCGACTGGACCGCCGGGGCATCGATGGGTCCGCGTCACCTGCTGGCGGGACTGGCGATCCCAGGCATCGCAGCGGCGCGCCTGCTGGCGCGAACCGCCGGGACAAACACGGAACGCTGGCTGCAGCCCGCTGCGGCCGGCGCGGCAGGCACTTCAGCGGCGCTGTGCGCGCTGGGGGCTTGGGTATTCCCCTACTTTGATTCGGCGGTGGCGAACCCCCTGTTCGAGGTGTCTCTACCGGTCCTGCTGGAGGCCGGTTTCGCGCCGACCTTCTGGAACTCATGGCTTCCCGGCATATGGGGGGCCTTGCCACCGATCCTCGGGTCGCTGGTCGCACTGGGGGCCGGCTGGCTGCCCCGGCGACGGGTCAAGGCCCAGGCGGCCCCGCGCCCAACGGGTCGCGACACGCACCCAGCAATCCTGGCCGCGACCATCGCACTGTCGGTTGCATTCGCCCACATCAGCATCGCGTCCATGCCGCACACGGCGGACGCACGGGGCCTACGTGCCCTACTGGCCACACGGGCGGCCGCATTCGAGATGGTCGGACGCGACGATCTGGCGAAACCCGTGCGGGAGGCGCTGCGGCAAAATCCCCCTACAAAATCCCCCTAATTGATATCAGGATTCGTGGTTCGAGCTTAAGGGTGGAAACCTAGGGGTGGTGCCCCGACAGCACCTTGCGGGCCGCCGCGCGGTTCCTGCCCTCGTCGTCATCGACCGCGGCCTTTGCCAGCGCGGCCCGAAGATGGGGGTGATCCCGCTCCGGCAGCATCGAGACGATGGCGAAGTACCGAACCGCAGGGTCATCGTCCGTCGAAAGCACGCCTAGAATCCGCGTTCGATGGTATTCAGGCATTTCCGCCAGCAACGCGGTGGCCTCGTTGGACTTCGTTTCCGGAGGCATAGCCAGCGCCCTGACCCGATCCAGCAGCGGCCCGTGGTAAGGCATGGACGCCAGCGCCTGTCGATCCAGGCTGATCTCGTGCCACCAGTAGACACCGTAACCCACCGATGTGCAGGCCAGGAAAAACGCGGCCAGCAGCCACCGCGCGCGCACGTTCATAATCGGTTCGCCCCCTCCGGGATTCAGGTCCGCCCCACCCCGCGATAGGAAAAGCCCATCTCCTTGAGTTTCGTAGGCACCCAGATGTTTCGTCCGTCCAGGAGGACCGGTTGGCGCATCAACGCCCGGATCCGCTCGAAATCGGGAGCTCGGTAGGCGCCCCACTCGGTGACCAAAAGCAACGCGTCGGCCCCATCCAGCGCGGCGTATTCGTCCTCGACGAACGTCACACCTTCGACACCCGCCAGGGACGTCCGGGCGTTGTCGGTTGCGATCGGGTCATGGGCCGCAACCGTGGCGCCCCGAACGACCAGTCCGCGAATGATCTCGACCGCCGGCGCCTCACGCATGTCGTCCGTGTTCGGCTTGAAGGCCAGGCCCCAGACCGCGAACCGCAAGCCCGAAAGGTCTTTTCCGAACAGTTCGACCACGGTCCGGACCAGAAGCATTTTCTGTTCGGCGTTCACCGCTTCGACAGCCTCAAGCAGCGGCATCCCCAGTCCGAGCCCGTGGCCGGTTGCCACCAGCGCCTTGACATCCTTGGGGAAACAGGAACCACCGTATCCAACGCCTGCGAACAGGAAGCGCGATCCGATCCGCGGATCCGCGCCCATGCCGTGGCGCACCATGTCAACGTCGGCCCCGATCCGCGAACACACAGCAGCCATTTCGTTCATGAATGAGATCCGTGTGGCCAGCATCGCGTTGCTGGCGTACTTCGTCATCTCGGAGGATCGGATGTCCATGAACAACAGAGGGTTGCCGGTACGAACGAAGGTCGCGTAGACTTCCTCCAGCAGTTCTCGAGCGCGCTGGTTGTCCGTGCCGATCACGATCCGGTCGGGTTTCATCATGTCCCGAACCGCCTCGCCCTCCTTCAGGAACTCGGGGTTGGAGGCGACGTCGAACGGGTGGGACGTCACCGCTGCAATGCGCTCCCGGACGCGGTCGCAGGTCCCCACAGGCACGGTCGACTTGACCACCACCAACCGGTAACCGTCCATGTGCTTCGCAATCGTGGCCGCCACGCCAAGCACGTGTCCCAGGTCAGCCGATCCGTCCTCGGCGGGCGGCGTGCCCACCGCAATGAAGATAACCGTCGTTTCGCTGATCAGGCGCGGGATGTCCGTCGTGAATACCAAGCGTCCGGCATCCGTATTGCGCTGGACCAGATCCCCGAGGCCCGGTTCGTAGATCGGGATTTTGCCCGCCTGAAGTGTCGCAATCTTTCCCGCGTCGATGTCGCCACAAACGACATGATTTCCGCTGTCCGCCAGCCCAGCCCCCAGTACCAGTCCCACGTACCCGGTCCCGACAACTCCGACGTTCATTCACTTCCTCCTTCGGATCGATCATCATCCGGCGTCGGCGCCCTCGACGGATGACGGCGGAATCGGTGACACGACCAACGTAATCACTCGCGTTCGAGCGCGCTCCCGCACCTCGAATCTGAGCCCTGCGAACTCGACGATCTCGCCCGGCATCGGCACCTTGCCGGCATGCGTCATGACCAGGCCGCCGACCGTTTCGTAGATGTCTTGCTCGGTCAGGTCAACGCCGAACCGCTCCTCGAGTTCCTCGATCGGCACCCGCGCCTGGAACACGTACCGGCCGTCGCCAATTTCCTTGATGGGCGGTTCGTCTTTTTCGTGCTCGTCCCAGATGTCGCCGACGATCTCCTCGATCACGTCTTCGGTGGTGATAATGCCCGCGGTCCCACCGAATTCGTCGATCGCGATCGCCATCTGGACCCGCTCGCGCTGGAAATCGCGCAGCAGGTCCCCAATCCGGCGGGTTTCCGGCACGAACATCAACTTATGCCGGCGGGCGATTTCGCGAAGGTCAAAGCCGGCCGACGGATTGGCCATGTGAACCAGCAGGTCCTTGACCGTCAGGATACCGACGATCGAGTCCAGGTCCTCCTCGTAGACCGGGTAGCGGCTGAATTGGTGGCGCCGCACGGTAGCTAGGATATCGTCCAGCGATTCATCGACCTCGAAGCCGACTACGTCGGTGCGAGGAATAAAGATTTCGAGGGTCAGCGTGTCCGAGAACTCGATAATCGACGACAAAAGTTCACGCTTCTCGGCGGGGAGCGCCCCCTGCTCGGTGCTCATACGGAGCATCGAATCGAGTTCCTCCTCGGTCATCGTGGACTCGCCGCCGCGCAGCATCGGCCCTGACAGCACGCGCAGCAGCCACGCGAGGGGAGACAGCAGCAAGCACAGCACCTGTACCAACGGGAAGATCGGGAGGAACAGGCGCGGATTCCGGCGGGCAAACGACCGCGGGATGATCTCGGCGACCATCATGATCAGCAGCGTCAGGACACCGATGGCAAGGACGACCCCAATAGGCGTCTGGTCGAACCAGCGGCCGGATAGGCCCGACCACGCTAACAGCGTCGCCAGCGCGGCAGCAGCAAGGTTCAGACCGGTGACCGCAACGCGCAGGGAGAGCATCACCCGCACCCGCGAGACACGCCACTGATGCAGCAATCCACTGTGCCGCTTCTCGCCGTCGAGGATGCCCGCAACGCCATGCGGCCCGAGCGCTGCCAGCGCCGCTTCCACCCCCGACACCAGCCCGGACAGGATGACCAGGGCGATGATGGAGAGAATCTGAATGCCGTCGGAACCCAAGTCGCGCAAGTCCACGTCAGGACACGCGCAAGGTTAGCAGACCGGGCGGGTCGCGGTCAATTTGGGTCAGTGCAGATCCATCGCATCCCACACCGCGTCGTGGATAACCGGCCGAATGCGCCGGACGGCGTAGTTCGCCCGGTCAGGGTGTACGCGGTTCGTCAGCAACACGATTGCGGCACCAGTCTGTGGATCCACCCAGAAGGAAGTGCCTGTGAAACCCAGGTGTCCGACCGTCCCAGGCGGTGCCCGATCGCCGGCGGCCGAACCTGCCGGCGCCGGGGTATCGAATCCCATGGCCCGTGTCGCGTCCGGCGGCCCCGCCCGTCGGGTCAAAAGCTCCAGGACACCGGCAAATGGGCCGCCCTCGCCGCGGGCACCGGCGACGAACGCACGGACCAGGTCCAGCACGTCCCCAGCCGTCGCGAACAGTCCCGCATGGCCTGCGACACCGCCAAGGAGCCACGCGTTTTCATCGTCGACCTCGCCTCGCAGACAACGCCCGCGGGTCGGGCAGATTTCGGTGGCGGCGATGTTGCGGACTCGATCGGCCGGCGGCGCAGCGCGCCCAGCGCGGACTGGCACGAAGAAGGCGTCATTCAATCCAAGCGGTGATGCAATCAGGTCGACGAACAGCCGGTCCAATGGCGCGCCGCCGATTCGTTCAAGCAGCATCCCCAGTGTGATGAACCCCAGGTCGCTGTAAGTCTGGCGCCGGCCCGGTGCCGCATCCGGCCGCTCGTTCGCGATTTGGTCGATCACCCAGGCGCGTGTGGCATCTGTGCCGGCCGCTTCATGACCCGCTTCCCTGACACGCTCGGCGGCAAACGGCCGCCACGCCGGCATGCCCGACGCGTGCGCCAGCAGGTGCGCCAACGTCACTTCGCACCAGGGGGTCGACACGAACCGCGGCCATCGGTCACCGAGCCGGTCGTCCAGGCCAATGAGCCCTTGCCGAACCAGCGCCAGGAACACCGGAACGACAACCAGCGGTTTGGTCAACGATGCCAGGTCGAAAATACTGGACCGCGTCACGGGGTCGGCCGACCCGCAGAGGCCCGGCAACGCCAACCTGCCAGCCGCCGCGAACGCCCGCGTGCCGCCTGGGAAATCCACGCCCAGCACCGCCCCCGGGTAGGCCACCCCCACCGCCCCCGCCACCAGACGGGCCGCCGCCGCCAATCGGATGTCGTCAGCCATGAGCGTCGTCCCGTTCAAACGGGTCCTCCAGCACGCGCAACAGGCCCAGGCCAGCGTCTAGCGAGGCAAGGACCCCCTGTGGGACCGGGTGATTAGACGAGCCGTGTCCCGCTGGAAACCCTGTTACGACCGGGCACGAGAGCCGGGCCGCGAACGCCGCGACGGCCTCATCCAGCAATGATTGCTCGGCCGGCACCACGCCCATGTCGCCCAGCGCCACACCCGCGAGCCGTGGCGCGTCGGCGTGCAGGGCCACCTGGGTAAGCATCCGATCGATCCTGTAGGCTGGTTCGTGGACGTCCTCAAGAACCAGAATGGTGCCGACGAAAGGGGCCGCGTAGCGCGTGCCAGCCAAAGCACAGAGCATCGAAAGGTTCCCCGCCAGCAGCCGTCCCTGGGCCGTACCGCCACGAACCGCCTTCAGGCCACCCCACGAGAAGGTGCTTTCCCAGTCCGTCCCGGTCAGCGTGGCGCCCAGTTTAGCCAGCGATTCAGCGTCCAGCCGCGCCATGCCCATCACGTTGGGTCCGTGGAAGGTGACGCGACCGGCGTCCAACGCCAGGAACAGGTGCAGAGCCGTCAGGTCCGAAAACCCCATGACGAGGGGTTGCTTCAGTTGACCACGTTGGGTTTCGAGCACGTCCAGGATCCGCATGACACCGTAGCCGCCGCGAATCGCCACGACGGCATCGGCAACCCCGTCGGTCAGGGCCGTCGCCAGTTCCAACGCCCGCAGCGCATCGGGTCCGGCCAGGTAGCCTTCGCGCTGGAACACGCGGTCCGTCCAGATCGGCGCAAGCCCTAAATCGGTCAAGACTCGCACGCCGTCCGCCAGACGATCCGCGTCGAACGGCGAGGCCGGCGCCACCAGTCGGACGCACGCGCCGGGGCGCAAGGGTCGCGGCTTGATCATCTCGGGACACCTCCGGCGCCCATTGTAGGACAAATTCCCAGTTCGGCAGACCGGGGGACTGACGCCGTAATGCGCACCCGCCCCTTGGGTTTGGATCCAGTGTCTCGATTTGTGGGATTAGGGTCGTTCTGCTGCCGCCCCGTCATACCGATGGCAGGCGGCCGGCTATCTCGCGACGTCGTACCGGAGACACGCCCGCATCATCGGCGAACCTGTTCCAACGCATCCCTCGCCGGCGACGGTCATCGAGTGTTCGCCTCCCGGACCATCGGCGAAGACCAGATCGTAGGCCGGAGCGAGCGTCTAGATGCCTGTGGCGGAATCCAGAAGAAACGAGACGTTCTTAACGTGGTCGTCACGATTGTGCGCCAGCACATTGAAGACCAGGCGCCGGAACGCCCGGACCGTATCCAGGTGGTTACGGGTCAGGATCCGCGTGACCTTCATCAGGTCCAGATAGTCCATCGAGAGGATCCGGAAGTCGGCCTGCAGCAGGTTGCCGAAAGTATGCACGTGGAACCGCCGGTTGCCTTCCCGGTCGAACCGCTTGCCCCCGAAGAACCGGCCTGCATCGCCGGCCTCGAACAGGCGCGTCGGCGGTAGGGTGTGTAGGTGTGGCCGGGTGGCCCCGGGCGGTTGTCCGCCCGAGGCTCCCACAGATCCGGACGTGCCCGATTCGGGCATCCGGCTCCTTGGCTCATGGGCTCGCTCCGCGATAGATGGAGTGGACGACGCGGGCAGGTGGCAGCGGGTAGCGGACGAGGAGCAGACGAAATCGCTCCCAGGGCATGTAGGTGCTCCAGGAACGCCGGCCGAGCCACTTCCGCCAGAGCCTTTCCACCTGATACCGCAGCCGGTTCAGGGCCTTCCCGTTCCCGGTGATGCCGAAGTACGAGTAGTGCCCTGCCAGGGCCTTGGACAGCCGCTCGTGTTGCCACTTCACCGGTTCGTGCCTCACCTTTCGGAGCCACTGGTTGGTCCGCGTCAGAATGCGGCTGAATCGCTTCGCCGCCGTCATCAACATCTTCAGCGGGGGCAAGAAGGGCGGGTAGGGCAGTTGTGCAACGGTCTGTTGCACGAATGACTCCACTGCGGCTACAGCATGTCCCGGAACTCGTCCGGTGTCAGCCCCATGTCCTCGATGATGGCGAGCAGCGTTTTCGGCTTGATGCTGTTGCCCGCGTGCATCGGAATGACGACCCGCGCCCCGTCGGCCGCCCGGAAGAACACAGCATGGCTTCCCTTCTGGCGATGAAACTCGAAGCCCGCACGCTGAGCCACCCGCACGACCTCGCTGGATGTGACGACAGGCAGTTTCGGACTCAAGCAGCGACCTCGACGGGCTTGATAAGGATGTCTTCGACCGGGACATCGGCCCCGCTGGCCCTCAGATCCGCGATGTAGACCTCGATGGCCTCGCGGGCGTTGGCGACCGCTTCGTCAACGGTATCCCCCTGAGTGTGGCACCCCTTGAGGGCCGGGCAGAACGCGTGGTATCCGCCGTCTTCCTCACGTTCCAGGATCACCGTAAAATGCAGGACTTCCATTCCCAAGACCTCCCGTTGGCGCCAGACCTTCCGCCGCTGACGCCCACCGCCTTGAAAGGTAGCCTTCGGGGTAGCCGGTGTCAAACAGGGGTGGCCGCCGATCCGGTGAACGGACTCGAACCCGTGTTTTCCCCCACTGCTGCGACCTACTGCTGCGACCTACTGCTGCCACCCGGGGGAGTGCTGCGACCTACGGGTGGAAATCGGCTCGGGAACCAGGAAGGCGTTGATCGGGTTCGGCCCGGTCACTGGCGCGTGAACGTCGCCGCCGCCTCGATCTTCTGGCCCCCCCTGCGGTTGATACCAGTTGTGGCCTTCGATAGTGGTGCAATCCGCGTTGGCCGTTCCGTCGAAGCCGAAGGCAGTTCCGCTGGCGCTGGAGATGGCCATGGAGAACGCCCGTCCCGCCGCACCCCACGTTGCCGGAATGTCCGTGCGGTTGGCGTTCCCGCAGGGAACTGGGTCCGTCGGGATTCCAATTGCGGCGTTGATCGCCGTGAACGCGACATGGATCGACCCGTCCGGCAACTTCGCGATCCAGAGGGTTTCAACCGTCGTGCCGCACGTGGTCGGGCCCGAACCCATCCAGATTCCAGTGGGGCACGGAACCCCTGCAGGCGTGGTCGCAACCAGGGAGGCGCCCGACGGGATCGCGGTCGAGGCGAGCCACTCGAAATCGCTTGAGGATTCGGTGGAGTAGTGGATGATGTTCATGTGTTGGACGTCGAAGGGGAATCGCGAGGCACGTTCCTTCGAGCAAATCAGGACCACCGGTCGGTGGCTTGTAACCGCGACCCCGAGTTCGAACCACACGTTCGGGTTGTCAGTCGTGATGTCCACAAGGCAAGCGCTGGCCGACG
>CAZHDQ010000053.1:0-10410 GCA_964531595.1 uncultured Anaeromyxobacteraceae bacterium | reverse complement strand
GGGTGCCCTTGCCGCCATGGAAACCCGTGCGCCCGATCTGGGTGTCCGGTTGACCCGTCTGACCGGTGCCGAGTTCGCCGCAGATCCGTTACCCGACCTAGCCCGATTCGATGCCGTTCTGCTGTCCTTTGCCTCTACCGAGTTGGAGGAACCACTGCGAACGGCCCTGGACGCGGCCCGAGAGAAACGCCCCGGCCTGAAGGTTTTGTGCGTGGCACCGGCCCCAATCTGTGGGGCATGGGCCGATCGCCTGGGCCCTGGTCGGATGGTTGAAGACACGATACTTGCCGGTTATTACGGGCTGTCCGACGAGGCAATGGGCGACGGTCTGGCTCACATCCTGGCCACCCATTTCGGTCGCGACCTAAAGGCTCCCGCACCGGATTTGCTCCAACTGGTGACGATCTACCACCCACGCATTGAAACGACCGATGATGTCGCAGACTTCTTAAAAAAGGCGACTGCCGCAGGGATGGATGTCGGCAAGGCCCCGCGTGTGGCCATCGTTGCCTGGCGCCACCACGTGCTGTTCCACCAGCCGAAAGTCATCGACGCGCTGATCGATGAAATGGAACGACGCGGTTTCCTGGCGGTCTGCCTAGTCGCCGACGACCCAGGCTTTCGCGACCGCCTGCGGGCGTTTTCGCCGAACCTGGCGATCCAGACGTCCCACACCCAGGAATCAGCGGAGTTTTGGCAGGAACTGGGCGTCCCACGCATCCACGCACTGTGGTTCACTGACGAGCCCATCGCGAGGTGGCTTGAAAACGACCTCACCGGCATGACCAAATCGTCACTGTTCCACCTGGTGGGTTCAGCGGAACTGAAGGGCGCCACCGAATGCCTGACCGCCGGCGGCACCGAGTCCGGCGGGGACAGCGGCGACGAAATCCTGCCGATTCCTGAACGGATCCAACGCATCGGGGCCCGTGTTGCCGCCTGGATCAACTTGGCCCGGAAGGCCGAGGCCGACAAGCGAATCGCTGTGGTGGTCTACGACAACGACGCGGACAAAGCTGGCCTGATGTGCGGCCCCGCCCACAACCTGAACGCGCCCCGCAGCATGATCCGCTTCCTGGACGCCCTGCAAACTGCGGGCTACAGCCTGCGTAACGTGCCGGAAAATGATCGCGAGCTGCTGGACCGGATGGTCGACCACGGACGCCAGATGGGCGCGTGGGAACCGGGCGCGCTGGACCGGTTGGCGCGTGGTGGCCAAGCGGTGCTGGTCCCTGAGGCGCAGTACCGGGCCTGGTTCGAGGCCCTGGTACCCGAAAGACGCCGTACGGAGGTGATCCAGCAGTGGGGCCCTGTCCCCGGCGACATCATGGTCTGGACAGCAGACGACGGCACGCGTTACCTGGTCCTGCCGGGCCTGGACCTGGGCAACGTACGCCTAGTCACCCAGCCCCTGAAAGGGGAAACAATCACCGCGTCGCTGAAGACGCAGGACTCGCACCACACCCTCCAGCCACCAACCCACAACTACCTGGCGACCTACTTCTGGATGCGAGAAGCGTTCGGTGCCGACGCCCTGGTCCATTTCGGGTCCCATGGAACGGAATGGCTGTTCCCGGGCAAGCAGGCCGTGCTGTCGGCGGCTGACTGGAGCGACATCCTGATTGGCAACGTGCCCAACATCAACCCGTGGCTGACCAGTAACACCGCCGAACTGCTGCCCTGCAAGCGGCGGGCGATGGCGGTTACCATCGGTTTCCTGCCGGCGCCCCTGATGGAGGCGGGCCTGCCCGACGACCTGGCGAACCTGGAATCAACGATCAACCAGTGGGACAGCCTGGCGCCGGGGGCCTTGAAGCGGAAGTACGCCCAGTCGATCGGCCGGCAGGCACGGGATAGCGGCCTGGAGCGCGACCTGGGCCTGGACATGCCGGCTGGCACCACACCGAACGACGAAGTGGTCGCGCGCCTGTCCCGATACCTGCACGACCTTAGAAACGCTTATGTCCCTGCCGCCATGCATGTGCTGGGCGAACCGCCGCCCGACGCGTTGCGCATCCCGTACCTGCTACACTGCCTGGGCAAGCGGTTCACGACGGCAGTAACCGGCCTATTCGACAAGGCGGCGGAAGACACCGACCGGACCGCGCGTGACAAATCACTCACAGTGCTCGATACGCTGCTGCGCCAGGGCGCGACGCCAGAGCAGGCAATCCAGGCCGCCGGCGGTCACGTGCCGGACGACGGCCTACCGGAAGCGGTCCGCGAGGGGCTGGACACGGCCATCGAAATGGACCGGGGCTTTTCGGCCGCCGGCCGCGAGATCGAAGCGGTCCTAGAGGCCCTGGACGGACGTTTCATAGCGCCGGGTTCATCTGGCAACCCCGAGCGTAACCCCGCCGTGGTCCCGACGGGCCGCAACCTGTTCCTGTTGAATCCCGAAGAGTTCCCGTCGCCTTCTTCCTGGGAACTGGGGACCCGCCTGCTGCGTGAACAACTGGCGCGCGAGCACGAGGCACGTGGCCGGTATCCCAAGAAGGTCGCGTTCAGCCTGGTGCCCTACGCCACTTACAGCGACTTCGGGATCATCGAGTCCCAGATCATGTACCTGATGGGCGTGAAACCGGTGTGGGATACCCGGAACCGGGTGCGAGACGTCGAATTGATCCCCCGAGCAGAACTGGGACGTCCGCGCATTGACGTGTTCCTATCGGCGCGGAGCGTATACCGCGACGAACTGCCCTCGCTGATGCATCTGCTGGATAAGGCGGTGCGGCTGGCGGCATCGGCCGACGAGCCGGACAATGGCGTCAGGGCAGGCTCCCAGGCGGTCCGCGAGCACCTGGAGGCCGGCGGCATGGACCCGGCAAAGGCGAGTGTGCTGGCCGGGGCACGGATGTTTGGTGCCGAACCCCTGGAAGTCCTCGACAGCCACGACTGGTTCTTTTATCTGACCGAACGCTCCGGGGAATGGGAAAACCGCGAAGAACTGGTCGACGCATACATGGAACTCAACAACCACGTCTACACGGACGGGGCATGGGGCGACAAGGCACCCGAGGCCTTTGCACAGGCGCTGGCGGGCACCGAATTGATCATGCGAAGCTGGTACGACAATCGGGACTTTGCCCTGTCCAACAAGTTCACCTGGTGGGTGGACGGCTCGCTGTCCCTGGCGGTAAAACACCTGACAGGCCAGGAACCGGGCCTGATGTTCGTGGACGTCCGGGATCGTGACGAGGCGCAGGTCCGCGACTCCCGGGACGTGGTGCAGGCCGATTTGCGGTCACGGCTGCAAAATCCCCGCTGGATCCAGGCGCAGATGGCCGAAGGCTACGCCGGCGCGAACCTGGTCGCGAAGGTCGTCGACAACCTGATGGGCTGGGAAACGATGCGCGAGGACACAGTGACCGACGAAAACTGGGAGGCGCTGGTCGATACTTATGTGCGCGACGCGGACGACCTGGGCGTCCGTTCCTGGTTCGAAGGTTCCAATCCCCACGCCTTCCAGAAGGTGTCCGCGACGCTGCTGGAAACGATGCGCAAGGGATTTTGGGACGCGGAGGACGCGACACGGCGGGAAGTGGCCGTCGCCTACGCAGACGCGGTGGTTCGTCACGGGCTGTCTGGCGGCATCCGCGCAGGGGGAAACGCGGGGCTGGAGACATTCGTCCAGACCACGCTTGCCGAACTGGCGACCCCCGAGACCCAGGCGCTGCTGGACGGCTACCGCCAGCGGTTGGACGAGTCCCGAACACCGGCCCCCGGCGCCCCATCCCCAGGCGAAACGGTCCGCGGCACACGCATGGAACTGACCACCGACGCGCCGCCGGACGATGCACCCCAGGACAAGCCCGTTGTGATCCTGCCCTGGATCGCCGTAGGGGCGCTGGTGCTGGTGCTGGCCGGATTTTTGTCCGGGGGTGGGCCCTCGCGGACTTCCCGAAGGAGGAAGACATGATCGGATCCGCCGTAACGATCCTGTACGCCATCGTAATTGCGCTGAAGGGCCCGGTGGTCATCGCCCTGCTACTGGCCATCGCCTGGACGCTATTCACGCTGGGCTGGTTCCTGCGCGAAAAATTGCGGCGTCAACGATTCGCAACGCGCTGGAAGCAGCGGTACCAGGCGATAGCCTTCGCCCAGATGCCGGAACCCACGGACCTGCTGGACCTGCTGGCCGACGATGAGGCACCGGAAATCGCCCGCTGCACCAGGCAGACTGGCACGGACGCGGAATCGGCAACACCGGCACACCGCCTGGACGCGCTGCTGATGGACATGGAGTTCGAGGCCGAGCGTCGGCTGTCCCGCCTGCGCGTCGGCCTGCGCCTGGGTCCGGCCCTGGGCCTGATGGGGACTCTGATTCCAATGGGCCCGGCGCTGGTGGCCGTGGCCCAGCAAAACCTGAAGGGGATGTCCGGCGAGTTGATCATTGCGTTCAGCACTACAGTTGCCGGACTGTTGGTCAGTTCGCTGTGCTGGGTAATGCTGATGAGTCGCCAACGCTGGTACGCCCGGGACATGGCTGAGGTCGAATATTTGGTGAGTCAGGCACTGGGAGACACGCCATGAGTGGCACTCGCAAAAGGGGCCGAGCGCGCACCCAAGCCTGGCGCCGGATGCTGTCACATTCCGATGAAGACCCGATGGCTGTGGTCGCGAACCTGTTCGACGTTGCGATGGTGTTCGCGGTGACGCTACTGCTGGCACTGATGACAGCACTGAGCGTTCCTGAACTGCTGACCTCGCCGGAACGCTTCACCATCGTAAAGAACGCCGGCCAACCCGATATGGAGGTCGTGGTCAAGGAGGGCGTCCGAGTTGATCGCTTCAAGATGAGTGAGGACGAGATCGGCGGCACCGGACGGCGCCTGGGCGTCGCATACATGCTGGCCAATGGCGAAGTCGTGTACGTGCCCGAGAAGGAAGCCGACAAGGACGCAGCAGGCCCGGCGACGCATGATGCCCCCACGACAGAACAAGGGTCCGGCAGCCGCTAGAAACCCGTTTCGTCAAGCGCATCCAGGAACAGTTCGTCCAGCCCGGGTTATTCACGGAGCGTCGTCGCGAGACCGTCGAGACGGCCCGGCTACAAGGCGCGGGGCGCAGGTGCGCAAGTCACTCCGCCGGCCACTCCGCGGATAACTCCGCAAGTCACTCCGCCGGTCACTCCAGCGTCATAATGAAGTCGGCCTTCAATTTGCTGTGGTCTGTCTGCTCATCCGTGCTCGGGATGGGTCCATTCATGCGCATGATGACGTCGCCCGCGAAGCGATTTTGAGTCTTGGCCATCAGGGACTTGCACCAACTCACGCTGAAAATATTGATGGACTGATTCTCTTCGACCTGAACATTTACCGCTGGTTGCTCCTTGAGGACCAGGGGCGGTTTGACCGACTGGACATCTGGCAGGACCGGTAGGGCCGGTACCCACTGGGCACCAGCGAAGGATTCAGGACATCCCATCGCGTCCACGTTTCGCAAGATGATCATGAACGGCGCGGCTGTCACGATCTGCTGGTCCAAAACGGCCTCATACAGGTCCAGGCCAGCGACCAATATCCGATTGATGTCGATTTCCACCGATCGATCCAGAGTGACATACTTGAAGGCCGGTAGATTTGTCGGGTCGACTTTGGGCTCCGGTTGTCCCAGGCGCAAGGTCGACAAGCGCAGTCGGTGGAATCCCCGCGGCGACATGCCGTAGTCCTCTGGGAGACCGATGAACTCGCCTCGGGCAATGTATCGCCGGGCGGGCGGCTCACTTGCCAGTTCCTGTTGGGGCGCGATTTCCCCATTTTGGGCCGTTTTCGAGGAAGCCTTCCCGCCGGCGCCGGGCCACAGCACGAAAAGGCCGGTCACCAGGACGGCTGCAACGATGGCCGCAAGGATTAGGATCGCAATTACCACTGGACATCGCACACGTTTAGCCATCGCTATTCTCGCAGGGAAGCCGTCGCGAGCATTGTAGAGCACCTGGATTACCGGCGCAAATCCGGTCGGGCACGCTCATTGGGCGGCACCCCCGCATTGACGATGGGCCCATATGAGCATGCAAGAACCGCGTGCAGAAACGGCACGAATGCCAATTCGGCACGACACATACGGGCTGAATAGACGTCGCCACCATGGCCTCCACCCCTCTGGCCGTAACCACGAATCCGTTACGGGGACAAGGTATCGGCCCAAGGATTGCGGGGTCGAATCATGGCCAAGCGGCCAATTTCGTGGATGGCTGGGAAGTTGCATTCGCCCTGGGACCGACGTAGAGTGGCGCCGGAGTGCCCCCCCCATCGGGTTGGCTGGAGGATCAATGACCCGAAACGATTCGCGGCAGCATGGTGGCCGCTTTGAACACCTGCGCGACTACCCGATTCTGTACGTGGACGACGAGGAACCAAACCTGCTGGTCTTTCGTGGGTCCTTCGGCGACGATTTCGATGTCGTGACCGCCCCGTCGGGAGAGGCTGCGCTGCACATCCTGGCCGAACATCCCATCGCAGTGCTTCTGACGGATCAACGCATGCGGGACATGTCCGGCATCGAACTGTGCGAGACGGTCCGAGAACGGTACCCCACTGTGATTCGCATCCTGGTCACAGCTTACTCGGACCAGAAAACGGCGATCGACGCAATCAATCGTGGTGGTGTTTCGCGGTACCTAGCCAAGCCATGGCGCCTGGACGACGTGCATCAGGTTCTGCGGGAAGCCGTGGACCGCGCCCACCTGGAGGACACGGTCCGAACGCTTCAGACCGAGATCCTGGGACGTGAGCGCTTGGCCACGCTGGCCGCCATGCGCGCCCGTTTGCTCCATGACATGGCCAACGTCAATATGGCAATCCAAGGCTCCGCTCAGCGCCTTGAGGGTCTGGTCCCGTCCTTGAAAGCCGGCCTGGACACGGAACTCTTCGCACAGGTTCGCGACGCTGTGTCCAACCTACGCATGGCCGTAGACCATCTGACCATCCTTCATCAGAAGCGCGAGCAGGTAACTCGCCTAGCCCCAGCCTCCAAGTGCTACTGGCCTGTAACCGAAATACTGGACTCCGTTCGCGAATTGACTCGGACTACTCTCTCCAGGACTGCGTGCCTCTTCCTCCAATGCTCCCCACAGCTCGTCGTCTGGGCGGACCCTACAGACGTCAGCCGCATCCTGATGAACCTGATGACCAATTCGGTTCACGCCTTCGAAAGCGCCGGGATACGGAACGGGGAAATCCGCATCCGGGCGGCCGCCCAGGGCGACAACGTGTTGATCGAGGTCGTGGACAATGGACCAGGAGTACCCCACCGGATGGCCAAGCGCATCTTCGATCCTGCCTTCACAACCAGATCCGACCGTGGCGGCAGCGGCCTGGGCCTCGCCATATGCCGCGAACTGGCACTTGCCAACGACGGAACAGTTGAGCTCCTGGAACCCCCAAAAAACGCGAAGGAAGGACCTACAGGGGCGACCTTCCAGGTGCGTCTTCCGGCACATCCGCCGCGATCGGATTGACCTCCTGGCCCTGCACGGCACACCGACGCCTTCGCATAGGAGGACCGACGATGATGCAGTCTTGTTCAGTCCCTACGCCCCTAATCAATGAATCCCCCAACGGCAAGACGTTGACATTGCCCCCACTCCCTCTCGCCCTACCGGCCCACCCGGCCCAGGACGAGGAGGACACCACAACGGGCTGGCGCGTCAACCCCCGACGGGCCGGCCTGGTGGCTACCTTGGACGGCGAGTCGGGGCCACGATCCGTGCTGCGTGTAACGCCCTCCAGTGTAGACCTGGCCCGACTCAAGCCCGAGCCAAGCACAGGCCGTGTCAGCCGTGAACTGAGTCTCGCCCTGGGCCAGTACCTGCTGGGTCCCGTCCCGGTAGAGGTGCATCCTGCAGCCCCCCTGGGCCCTTTGCCCGACGTTCCAGGCGGCGGGCCACGGTTGACTGCCCGCTTCCAAGAAGGACTCCCCCTTTCCTTCGCGATGGATCTGCACGCCCTGCTGGAAGAACTCCGGCTACGGGGTTGTTTGTCGCCGGCCCTGGCCACCCCTCCGATAGTGGAGACCATCAACGACCCCGAACGGGTATTCGCGATCCTGCGCGCCCTTGTGGCCGAGGGCGGAGAAGGAATGCTGCTGGCGCGAAACACCCCACCAGTGCCTGTACACGTCATGCCACCTTGCACTGGGGATCCGCGCCCCTTACGAATGCTCCTGCTGGGCCCCTGCCCCTTGCGACCGCAGACGCTTAGACTCCAGGGTCACGTATCCGCATTCGACATCCCGGTGGTAAATCCCCGAGTCGAAGGCACGCAACTGGCCCTCGGACTCCCGGACACACTGCGCCGCCTGCGTCACCGCGAATCCCGGCGGGTCCAAGCCCATTCAGGGTGGGATGTGGCCTTTCAGCACCCCTACTGGCCCGGCAAGTTCGTGCGGCGCCCCATGCATGACGTTTCGCTTCACGGCCTGTCCTTCCGGACACCGCCAGCCGACGACCTGCTGATCCCCGGATTGGTGATCGATTCCATCTGCCTGCTCCATGACGGTACCCCTCGCCTAGCCATTCCGGCCAGGGTGCGTCGCATGTCACCAGCTATCGGGAGTACGGGAATGGTGGCAGGCGTCCGGGTGGAACCTGCCGACGAGACCGCCGCCGATCGTTGGCGTGTCATCGCTCAGGAAATCATGAATCCCGACGCCCAGACCCGCGGGACCTCCCCCGAGGATTCCTGGGCCCTGTTCCAAGAATCGGGCTATTTCGGCCTTTCGGGATGCAGCCCCGAGGGCTTCGCCAAGAAGACGCGGGACTTCGCAAATGCGACTCGCCGCATGGACGACGCCCCGGACCTGGGTTGCCAGTCGGTCGTCCCCTCGGAGCGCGGTGCCGAGTGCTCGTCCGCCGTTCACCGTCTGTATTCCGGTACTTACTTCGCCGGACAACTGGCCAAGCGGAAGGGTTCCCTGCCCGGCTTTACCAGCCGCCAGATCCTTCGAGACGGCCACATGAAAATGTACGAACACATCCAGCACGACCCAAGCATGCAGTGGATCCTGGTCTACCTTCACGAATCCACGAAGTGGACCCAGACGGCCTACCGTGACTTTCCCAAGGCACACATCGCCAGCGGGAACGCCTGGCACCACCCTATAGACGCCTGGGTGGGCCGGTGCGACATTCCCCCTCGCAAGCGCACGCGAGGCCTTGAGATCGGGCCAATCACCCCTGAAGAGCGGCCCATGCTGACCCGAGCCGCCCAGACCAGCCGTTGCGCCGCCTATGTCGATGCGCTGGAACTGGACGAGGCGCGACAGGATCTGGCGGACCTATGCAATCGCTGGGCAAGGGCGGGGATGAACCGCGAACGCGAAATCCGCGTGGCTCGGGTGGGGGGGGCTCCGGTGGCCGCGGTCCTCCTGGAGTGCGCCGAACCCGGTCTGCACCTGTTCGATATGTACGACACGGTGCGGCTCTATGAACTGGTCCCCGGCGGCGCAAATTTCTATGGCGACCTGTTGCTCGAAGCCGCCGCCTGGTACCGCGAGCGCGACCGGACATCGTTCGTGTACATCCGAGAGGATCAAGACGAGGGCCACGCGCAGGCCGCCGGCTTACAGTCCCTGGGGGGAGCCCTTCTACTGCTGATGTCGCGGCGGATACTGCCGGACTTCCTGGAGGTGGTACACGAGATGACCGCCCCGAAAGATGCGACGCTGGAGGTTGCGCGCCATGTCCATGTCCCGGCCGCGTGAGGTTTCCTGCCTGGGCCTCACATTCGTCTACGACTTCATGAAGGCCCGAGGTGTGCCCCGGTCCCTTCTGGTGGAAGGGCTGCCGTACTCACCAAAATACCTGGACAACCGCCTGAACTGGATCGACTTCCAGACCTTTTGCGACATCGAGCGCCGCTTGGAGGAGATCTTTCCAGGCGAACCCGACCTGCATCTTCAGATTGGCCGCACGTTGCGACTCACAAGCGGCAGTTTCGGCTTCATCCGGGTGCTGATGCGGTCCGTCGCGTCACCATTCCAGATGTACAACCAGTTGACCCATACGCTGCCACGGTTCCTGTTCCCCTTCTGCCACCCCACTTTCCAACAGGTGCTACCTGGCCACATCCGAGCCCGGTACCGGTTCGAGCCAGGCTTCGGGCCCACGAAGGCATTCCTGCAGACCGTCCAGGGCCTCCTGATGGCTATTCCCACAATGATGGGGCTTCCAGAGGCGACCGTGACAATGCGGATCGATTCGCCGCTAGTCGCCGTCTACGACATCCACTTACAAGAACGCTTCAGGCGTCTGGACAGAGCCCTGATTGCCGCGCGCAGCATCCTGGGCGTTTCCAGAATGCTGTTGCGAAACCTGCCAGACGCGGCCAGCGAACTGGAGGAAGCGAATCGGCTGTTACTGGAGAAGGTGGACGACCTGACCGAGACCCAGGACGAATTAAAAAGGCG
>CAZHDQ010000052.1:0-10413 GCA_964531595.1 uncultured Anaeromyxobacteraceae bacterium | reverse complement strand
GCGCTTTCGGACCGTGTGGCCGGCCGGGGACGAAGGGGCCTCGGGCGGAGCTGATTTTTAGAGGCAACGCCCTCCCCACACTTCCCTTGGACCAGTTGAATCGGTAATATACCCGCGTTTGCCCTCGGAGGCGTCTTCATGCGAGCGATTCGGCTTCTTTGTCGGTCTTTTGTGATTGTTTCGGTGTTTGCCATGGTGGCCTGTGGTGGCGGCGGGCGTGTGGGCGGCGACGTCCTGGTCTCGCTGGACGCCATTCCGGACGGGGTCCAGGTTATCGTGGACACTGCGGTTTCCGCGGAGATCGTTGCTGCGGGTGAATCGGTCACAGTGACCTGCACCGTGATGGCCGGCGGTCAGTCGGTCGGAATTGGTACAGATGTGGTCGTGACTGGCGGCGAGGGTGCCGTTGTCGACGGCATGACAGTGACGTTCTTCAGGGCCGGCGTGTTCGATGTTGCCTGCGGGGCCCCGGACCTGGGCCTCGTCGACGAGACGCCTGCGGTGGTCACGGTCAATGCCGGTCGCCCCGCGACTATCGACACGGTCGTGGACCCGGCGACCACCGATGCCGGCGCCGCTGTTGCCGTCGTGTGTATCGGCAAGGACGCCAATGGCAACGAAATCGACATTGAAGCAGTGGTCGAAGTGCAGCCGGCCGGGCCGACGATCGCTACCGTGGACGACGGCTTCACGCTGACTGCGACTGCGGTCGGCACCTACCAGGTGGCGTGTTCGACCAAGGACGGGTCGGTCACGGATGTCACGCCCGCGACGCTGAGGGTGAATCCGGGGGCCGTGGCGCGTGTGACTACCGAACTGGCCGACGACACGATCACGGCGGGCGGTTCGACGACGGTTACCTGCGAGGCGTTCGACGCTTACGGTAACGAGGCGACTGGTGCGTCGCTGTACGTCGCAGTGGTGCCCGAACTGTCGGTGTCTGGATCGACCGTCACGGGTACCCAGGCCGGTATCTGGGATGTCACCTGCACGCCGACTGGGGAGCATGAGGCCAAACTTTCCGGAGCAAGTCTGACGGTCGAGGCCGGCGAGGCGGCTGGATTGACCCTGTTCCTGATACCGGCCAAGGCCGCGTACAAGATGAAGCAGGTGGTCAAACTGGGCTTCAGCCTGGTGGACGCCTACGGGAACAGGGTTCCGGGTGGCGAGATCACGCAGCCGATCGTCGAACCAGACGAGGGCATTGAGCTTACGACATCGGGCGACTACAAGTTCCTTCAAGAGGGACACTGGGTCTTTTCGGCCTGTGTCGTGGGCCAGCCCAATTGGTGTGACGACATCGATGTCTGGTGCGACGGTACGGCCCCCGAACTGTTGATCGAGTACCCGGAACGCGGCGCGACGTTGGAAGGCGGCCTGAATATTAACGTAACCGGCCACGTGTCCGACACGGTTTCGTCGGTCGGGTCGCTGATGATCAACGGTTCGACGGTTCCGGTAAGCGAGGACGGGTCGTTCGTGTACCCGTTGGACGCGAAATTGGGGATGAACCTGATCGATGCGATTGCCGTCGACACCTTCGGTAATGAATTCAGGACCCTTCGTTCGTTCTTGTTTAGCACCGACTGGCTTCCGCAAAACACCGGAATCCCGGCCGAATCGGTAGCGCCCCGTTCGGTGCGCGCCTACCTGGACGACAAACTGTTCTACAACGCGGACCACACGGACAAAGGCACGCTGTCGGCGATCCTGGAAATGGTGGTCGCAGACCTCGACGTTTCGGCGCTGCTCCCCAGCCCGGTGACCGATTTCGAGTACAAGGTGATCGGGTCGACCTGCGTCTACGACATGTTCATCCCGAAAGTGACCTTCGGCTCCCCTAGCGTTCAGATCGCGCTGGTCGAAGGTGGATTGAACATAGTCATCGACATCCCGGACTTCTACCTCGCACTGGACTTGACGCGGACCGCCGGTAACTGGGAGTGCCTGGGTGATCAGAGTGGCGATGTCACCGCGAAGAATGTGAAGATGACGATTCGGGCCGTGATCTCGGTCGATCCGGCGACCAAGAAGTTCGTGATCTCCACGGTCGGTGGCACTCGGATCGAGTTCACGGATTTCAAGATCAAAATGAAAAGTATCTTGTCGGATCTGGTGATTTCGCTGCTTCGCGGGACGATCGAGGGCATCCTGCGCGACCAGGTAGCGGGCCTGCTGACCGAGCAGATCAACGATCTGGATGACACGATCAACGAGGCGTTGGAAAAACCCATCGAGATCCCGATCGGGCCCCTGTTGCCGGATTCGAACCAGGTCGTGCTGCAGTTAACGCTGGTACCAGAGGTGTCGGCGTTCGACCCGACGGGCGGCCTGCTGGAACTGTCGATGGCGGTGACGTCGGACCGGCTGATCGACCGCCAGATCCTGGGTTCGATGGGGCGGGCCGACTGCCTATCCGGTAAGCCCGAAGACTTCCAGTTCAACGTGACTGACCCAAAGAAGATGCAGTTGGCGGCGCACGAGGACGTGCTTTCGGAACTGCTGTTCGCTTTCTGGAACAACGCGGGGTTGAATCTGCACGTCACCGGCGACACCTTGGCCGAGATGGGGACCGACCTGTCGTCTTACGGCATCACCGACCTTGACTTGATAACCTACGCACTGATCCCGCCGGTCGTCACGTCGTGCAACCCTGACAACATGTTGACCATCCAAATTGGCGACCTGTATATGGAAACCCGGATGGGGTTGTTCGGGACTCCGACCGACGTACACTTCTTCCTGTTCCTGGAGCTTCAGGCGGTCCTGTCTATCGTCAACGACCCGGAGAAGGGGCAGGCGATTGCGATCCAGGTTATGCCGCCGACGCTGAAGGACATGGACATCGTGTCGGTCAACGAAGAATGGGTCGGCGATGAGGACGTGTTCCGGAACCTGATCCTGGACGGCCTTCTGGGCGTTTTGGTCAAGGAACTCAAGGACCCCTTCGTGGTGGCGATTCCTGGGTTCAACCTGAAGGAATTGGGGGGCGAACCGGAGCCGGGCAAGTTCAGCCTGACGTTACCTGACAAGGACCTGGTTATCTTCCCAGAGACCCTGGAACAGGTTCTGGGCTTCACTTACATCGAGGCCGACTTGCTGCTCCAGGACCCGCCGCCCCCAAAGCCATAGGTATCTAAACCCCGGCCGAACGTTACCTTCGTAAGCCAAACCGTTGTCTATGCGGGCGTGGAACGCCGGTACAAGGTGCCGGCGCTGGTGTCCGCTTGACGCGGTGCTTACCCCACCGGCACAATCCCACCGTTGCTGCTGTGGATCGAAATGGGTGACGTGCTGACCATCGAGACCGGGCTATCCTGCAACCAGCGGTGCGCCCACTGTTCTCAGCCGATGCTGCGCGCGCGTTTTAGCGCGGGTGCGGGTGACTTGTCGACTACGGAAATCCAGGCGCGGATCGTCCAGGGGTTGGCTGACGGGGCCGTCGAGGTGGCGTTCACGGGTGGCGAACCGACGATCCGCAAAGATATCGCGGACCTTGTGACGTTTGCGCGGGCACATGGTGCTGCCCGTGTCAGCCTGACGACGAATGCGCGAATGTTCGCTTACCCCGAGTTTTGTGCCCGGTTGCTGGACGCAGGACTCGGTGGGGTCAGCGTGTCGTTGCATGGACCTGACGCGGCCACCCACGAGGCCTTGACCCGCGTGGGTGGTTCGTTTCGCCAGACTGTGGCCGGGGTGGCGACATTGTTGCGAACCGCAGCGGCGCGTGGCGTCCGGTGCGACGTCTCTTCCATCACGGTGCTCGTGCCATCGAACATCGACCGACTGCGCGAAACCCTGGTGCTGGCGGGCGGCCTAGGCGCGCGCCTGCACATCATCCAGCCGTTTATCTTGTCGCGTACGATGCTGGCAACAGCCGACCAATTCATGCTGACGCGCCAAGCGCTGCGGCGCGGGATCGAGTCGGCGCTGGCGGACCCGCTGCCACATGGCGGCCGGGTCAAGCCGTACAACCTGCCGCACTGCGACTACGCGCACCTGGGCGATGTAATCGAGTTCCAGCGGTACGCGTTGCGGACTTCTCGACAGCACGAAGATGTCGATGCGGCGCGCCAGTCGACCAGCCAGTTCATCCGGGACGATGCCTGCGAAGCGTGCGACGACCTGCGATGCCCTGGTGTGCGGATCGAACACCTGCCGGATACGGACATGGCGGCGATGATCCTGGAGGATGTCGATCGGGCCGTGCCGCCTGTCGCCGGGAGGGCGGTCCGGATTGGCTCGCTCGACCTGCTGGGGCCGGCGGCGTTCGCCCAGGTTCTGGGTGGCCTGCGTTCCCGGGGGGCCGCGGAAGTGTCGCTGCTGTGGGGCGGCCTAGGCCGAACCCCCGCCGCGGACGTGACGGCTTTATGCCGCGAGTACGGTGTGGGTGAGGTCGTGTTGCTGGTGCGGCCCGCTACGCACAGGATCCATGGCGTCCAAGCCTGGGAGGCTGGCAACGTCGACGAGGTCGTTGCGTTTGTTGGCGGTCTTGGGTCAGGCACCGGGTTTCGGCCGGCATTGTTTGCGGTCGTCAGCGACCTGGATTCGGCTCGGACGAGCGAACTGTCCTTTAGTCGGCTGCTGGAACTGGCTGGCCGGATGGCGGATGTCGGTGGGGCGCGCGCCTACCTGGCCGTGCCGGAGCGGGTCGACGAGGCCGGCCGCATCGACGATCCGGCTATCCGGGACGGAATCGTTGCCCAGGTGTCTGTACTGGCAAAGAAATTGGCTGTCGCAGGTCTTGTCCCGTCCCTCGTGGTCAACGCTAAGGCACCTCAGGACCCTGCTGGAGTGCTGTTGCAAACCCGGGCTGCGGCATACCTTCCGGCCGAATCCTGGGACCCGGCCTTTCTGGCGCATCGCTTCGCGGGCCCGGCTTTCGGGTGGGCGATGTGGTCGTACCCCGTCTGGGTCCGGGAGTTCCCGACCGAGGACGCGATCATCACGAAATGACGTGGCCGCCTGCCCCGCCCGCGGACGGCATCTCCAGCCGCCAGCACCGGTGTACCTGACGATTTCGGTAGTCCGGCGGAATGGTTTTAGGCGTCAATTCGGTCCGCGATGCCACAGGCAGGTCGTCCATCCGCGGTTCAAAGCGCTGGTGATTGGTCGAAAAGAACACCGTGCCCCCAGGTGCGGTGACCGCCAAGACGCGGGCCAGCAGGTCTGGGTGGTCCCGCTGGATGTCGAAGCCGGAGCCAGGGCCGCGGTCTTGCGAAAACGACGGCGGGTCCACAACGACCAGATTCCAGCGGCGCCCCTCGTTCGCGGCCCGGTCCAGGAATGCCAGTGTATCTGCCTGGACCCGCTCGTGCCGCGGTCCCGCCAAGCCGTTAAGGGCCAGGTTGTCCGCTGCCCATTCGCAGTAGGTAGCCGACCGATCGACTGTCATGGTCGTGCGGGCGCCTCCCAGCGCCGCCGCGCACGTGAAAGTGCCGGTGTAGGCGTACAGATTCAGGAAATCGGCGCCCTGGGCCAGGCTGGAAACGACCTGTCGGGTGTCGCGGTGGTCCGAAAACAGCCCCGTGTCCAGGCGATCGGTGAGGTTGACCCAAAAGCGCAGGTCGCGTTCGCGCACGATGAATCGCGTGCCGACATCGGCCAGACGGAGGTATCGCGGGCCATCGTCGCCGCCGGTTCTCCGCTGCTTCAGGTGGAGCCGTTCCTCGGGAACGTCCAGTTCTCGTGCCACCGCCAGGCCGACGGCGGGTAGCCAGTCGGGGCCAGTCTGCTTGCGCGTGTACTCGGCGACGACCAAGTGGCCCGCGTACCAGTCCACGACTGCGCGGATTTCAGGGATGTCCCAGTCGTACAGGCGGAACACCTCGATGCCCTCGCGGGCGAATTGTCGTGACAGCGTGGTAAAGCGCTTGCGGACCCGGTTAGCCAGCATTTTAGCGTGGTTCGCGATGCGCTCCGGGGACATGGGTTCGATCATCGGGCCTCCGAGCGTCGTTCGAGCTGGTACCAGACCAGCCGGGTGGCCTGCGGGCACGTACCAAGATCCGTGGTGCGACGTTGCATGTGGTAGCCCTGGGTAGCCAGCCAGTCGGCCATGCCCTTCGTAAACACCATGACGTGCGGGTCTGCGGAAGGGTTGGGTCGCCACATCGGTTCAGCCCAATTCCAGTCTGCCGCCGGGCCGACGAGGTACGCAAAGCTCAGGCCCTTATCGCGCACCTGCTGGTCGGTGAAACTGTAGTAGTTTACCAGTTGGCGGTGGCCGTAGTAGCCCCACGGCGGGATCAGCAGGCTGCCCGGCGGCGCGACCGCGATTGCGCACGGCAGGTCCCAGTAGGCGTGCTTGTCGCCATCGATCTCGTTCGTCAGGTGGTCGGCCGGCGTCGTCGACTGAAGCAGGCGCCAGGATACCGTGGTCCCAGCGACAACCGTGGCCGCGACGGCCAGGGCGACCGCCATCCGCACCCAGGTCGGCCGCAGGTGCGTGGTTGCGTGCAGCAATGCCGCCGCCCCGATCGAAAGCGGCCATGCGACGATCAGGCCCAGCCCCTGCGGGTCCTCGATGTCGTAGGACGCGACGAATGCGAGCGGCACCCCGATGACAGCGGCCAGTGCAACGGCGTGCAGGAAGCGTCGGGACAAGGCCGCGGTGAGTATGCCACCCAGCCCCAGCGCGGCGCCGATCCACGGCAGCGGCACGTCGATAGTACCCAGCGTACGCGCCATTCTTAGCACCAGGGCCGACTGCTTGGCCGTCTCGAGCTTTTCGTGAAATCGGCGTGCCGTGAGGTATTCGATCAGCCCATCCCAGGTCAGCGGTCGCGACAGTTCAGAGTAGGGCGCCGAATCGGCCCGCAACGCCACGTAAGTGAACGGGATCAATCCTGCGAGCGCCCCACCCGCCAGCGCCGCAAGCGCTGCGGGCCGCAGCAGCCCACGCCAGTTGCCGGTTGCCAGCAGCAGCAGCATGATGGCGGGACCAGGCAGTGCGGCTATCGGGTGGATCCCGATGCCAAAGGACAGCGCACCCGCGCACAGTGCCAGATCGCGGTGGCGTGCCGAGGTGGTCCAGGCCGCCGCACGCTCCAGGGCCAGCGCCGGGAACAGCAGGGCGGGCACGTACAGTTCGGCCTCGGTGGCGAATTCCCAGAATGCCGGCGAAATACCCAGCAGCGCCATCGCGCCCGCGGCGGCCCCGCGCGAGATGCCCATCCGTCTCAGGGCAAGGAACGTCAAAGCCAGTGTGCCCGCGCCACAAAACGCCGAAAACGCGTTTACCATTACGGCGGGTTCGATTGGCACCGGTATTCGCACCCATAGTGCCGTCAGCAGGACGTACAGAGGCGCCCCCGGCGGGTGCGACAGGCCGAGCACCGTCCCCAGGAACTGAAACTTCGCGGAATCGCCAAAATTCGATATACACCCCGGACCCGGGCACAGCGTAATCAGGTACGCTGCCAAGGCGATCAGGCCCACAGCGGCGGCCCCGGCCAAGTCGGTCGTCTGGGTGGTCCGGGTATTGTTTCGAAGCGTCGGCATAGCACCTCGGGTCAGGGGATCTCGGGCAGGCCCGACGTCTCGATCAGGGCCAGCACCACGGCGCCGATGCCGTAAGCGATGTCGTCGGCCTGCGGCACCTTCAGGTATTCCTTCGCCGCGCCGGCCGTCGTCTGTCCCGAGGTGCCGGTAACGATGGGTGGACTCGACGCGCCGTCTTGCACGACCATTTTGCGCACGCCGTCCATCGCCCGCGCGACCACGGGCAGCACCGTGTCGTCAAGCAGGCCGATCCGCCAGCCACGGGCCATGCCGTAGGCGAACAGTGCGGACGCGCTGGTCTCGACGTAGTTCTCGGGGGCGTCCGGGTAGTTCGGGAGCGTTCGCCACAGGCCCGTCCGGGTATCCTGGGACGCGACGATCGCGTCCACCTGGCGAGCGACCGAGGCGCGGACCTCCTCGTCCACCTCGCCGCGCACCATGCGTGCGCGCAGGTACTCGTATCCGGCCGCCGTCACCCACGAATTCCCGCGGGCCCAGTACACGTCCTCGTGTGCGGGCAGCCACTGGTAAGCGTGTCGGAACCAGCCCGTCTCGTCCTGCAGGTGGTTGGCGAATACCCGGTGTTGCCGCGCGTATTCGTCCAGCGCGCGTGCGTCGTCCTGCTGCTCGCCCCACCGGATAAGCGTGGTCCCGAACATGAACAGCGAATCGACCCACAGGGTCACGCCGAGGCCGGTCAGTTCCCCAAGGTGGTTTATCCCGCCATCCTCGGTCCTGACCGCGACCTCGTACAGGTAGTGCAGCACGTCCTCGACCACCTGCCGGAATGAGGGGTTGCCCGTCCGTGCGTACAGCAGCGTCGCGACCGCGGCGGGCGGGCACGTGTCGCTGCTGAGGATGTCGTAGCCCCGAGCCACGTGGTGCTCGATCCAAGTCGATAGGTATGCCAGCAGGTCCGCATCGCCCGTGACCCGGTACAGGTCGGCGAACGCGATCATCATGACGCCTTCCTCCCAGCGCCATTGCAGCTTCTGGGCAGGTTGCCGGTTGATCTGTGCGTGTGCGATCTGCAGCGCCAGCGCGATGCTCGCAGACGCCGGCGCGCGCCTCGCGACGAAGCATGTCTCGTCTGGCGGGGTGTCGGCCTCGCACCAGTCGAACGGGGCGTCGGACGCGACCTTGCCATCGCAGCCAGTCGCGCAGGCCAGAGCCACGACGAGTGCCGCCAGAAGGGCCCGCGCTGAAAACGCGAACCGGATCCGCCGTACAGGAAAAACGTCGCATCGCGAACGCATCGATGACTCCGCCGGCACGTCCCTGCCGGGTCATGGTTCCAGGCGTCCCAAGGGTAGTCGAGGCCGCAGGGCGGATCAATCGCGGATGATCGATGAAAACTCGTGGGGCCGGCTACAGCCGTATGCCGCCAGTGACTTCGACGCAGGTGCCGGTTATCAGGTCGCATTCGGCGATGAACACAGCGGCCTGGGCGATCTCGTCGGGCCGGCCAAGCCTGCCCACCGGGATCGTTGCCTTGAACCGTTCCAGCGCCTCGGGCTTCATGTCCTTCATGACCATCGGTGTCTCGATGAAGCCCGGGGCGATCGACGCGACCCGGATACGATAGCGCGCCAGTTCCCGGGACCACACGACCGCCATCGATGCTACTGCGGCCTTGGAGGCCGAGTACGCGGTCTGTCCAAAGTTGCCGACCCGTGCGATCGACGACAGCAGGATCAGCACGCCGCCTTGGCCGCGATCCACCATTGTTGCCGCCGCCTCGCGCCCCGTCAGGAACGTGCCCGTCTGGTTGACGTCCTGCACGTCCTGGAACTGGCGCAGCGGCAGCCGCGCAGCCACCTTGCCCGTTTCGCGATCGACCTTCAGTAGCATGGCGTCTCGCAGGATGCCCGCGCAGGCGACGCACACGTCGAGCCCGCCGAAGGTGTCGACTGCGAACCGCATCAAGTCCGCCACCTGCGCCTCGTCACGCACGTCGCAGGTCCGGCCTGTCGCCGCGATCCCCTCGCCCTTCAGCATCGCCGTCGCCTCGTCGATGCCGGGGGCGTTGGTGTCGGCAATCACGATCCGGGCGCCTTTGGCCCCGAACGCGCGCGCCGTCGCCAGCCCGATACCCGAGGCCCCGCCGGTGATTAGGCACACCTTACCTTGCAGTTCCATGCTGTCCTCCAAGATTCAGGGGATGCCGGCGACAGGGCCGATCGTCGTCGGCCCTACAGGGCGCAGTTGGCCCCTTCAGATGTGTCGAACAGTTCCGGAACCACGTCGGCGCTGGCCGGGTCCGAACCGATGACCAGCACCTCGGTGAACGCCGCACCGACGATGCCCAAGCTGCTGGGAAGCGATTCCACCATGTCCAGCACCATCCGTCCGCCAATTCCCTTAATCGAGATGTCGCAGTCCAGTGGGATCGATTCAAAGAACGTCTCGTCAGGTTGGTCGGGGCAGGCCGGCAGTTTGCCTTCGCCGGGCGGGCACCCCTCCATCCGCCCCGCGCAGTACTCGACGACCATCACGCCATACAGGTCGCTCTCGGTCCGCTGCTTGCCCAGCGTTGCCTCGACGATGCCTTCCTCCAGCACCGGTACACCGTCGTCATTGACGCCGATCCGTCCCGATACGCGGAAGTCCTGGACGTCCAAGCGGGCGCGCCAGGCCGGGTCGATGGGGTCTTCGGACAGCCCGCTCAAAAACGGTAGGATGTCGATCATCAACGACAGCGGTCCCGCTTCCATGCACGGGCCGGTCAGTTTCATGTCGAACGGTCGGCAGGGTGAACTGTCGACGTAGGTCCATAGGCCGGACATGGCCCAGCGACTGGCGATCGTCAGGCGGGCCTCCCAGCCAGGCGCCTGTTCGTCCCACCCGTCAATAGAAACGACGAACGGGATCTCGGCGAGCGCCTCGCCTACGTACTGCGCGACGCCGCCC
>CAZHDQ010000051.1:0-10751 GCA_964531595.1 uncultured Anaeromyxobacteraceae bacterium | reverse complement strand
GGCGCCGATGCCGGTCAGAGGAAGTGTAAACATCAGGATGTGTCTGATTGAAACTGACGCGTGGCGCCATGTCCTGAAAGGGAGGGCAAGCGCGGCCTCGAAGATTATGATAGCTACCGCCAGTTCGATGAACGGCATCAACAAGTCGCCAAGGGCTTCTGGATGGACAATACCGAGTAAGGAAGGTCCCGCAGCAATGCCCAGAATCATGAAAAACAAAAGCGTCGGGATTCGTAACCAACGCCCCAGTAACAGGGCGATAGTTGCAAGAGCCCCTGTTATTGCGATTGTTTGCAAGACAGCTTCGTGCATGGTGAGCAATTCCTCGTGGCCGGAAAAAGTCTAGCCGCCGGACTGGACATAAGCAATAGAAAGCGTCCCCGTAACGCCGCATCCGGCGCCAGGATCGGCGGTCTCAGCCGACGCGGGCGTGAACAACCCGGGTCTAGGATGATGCAGCAACGCTTGGTGTTTCGTACCGGCAAAAATCCGGGCAGGGAACTAGCGACTTCGGCATGTTCGTGCGCTTTGAGTCGTGGCGTTCGTTGCCGGGCGACCTGGGGCGTGTTATGGATCCGCTCGGTTCCGGTACTCCCTCGCGATAGGAAGGAAACCGATGAGTGGACTTTGCGGCGTAATTGCCCGGGAGCGGTGCTCGGAAGCATTGATGTTCGGGACGGACTACCACTCGCACCTGGGCAGCCAGTTGGGTGGCATGGCGGTGCTGGGCGATAGGTTCGAGAAAAAGATCCACGACATCACCCAGGGGTCCTTCAAGTTCCGGTTCCGGAAGGACATCGAGGATATGCAAGGCACGATGGGCATCGGCGTAATGTCCGATTCGGATGCCCAGCCGCTGCTGATTCGGTCGAGATTCGGACTTTATGCACTGGGGATGACCGGGCTGATCGAAAACAAGGACGCTTTGGCCGATGAACTGCTGGATAAGGGGACGGTCTTCACGGAATCCAGCGAGGGCGGAATCAACGCTGTCGAACTGTTGGCGCGCCTGATCGATCGGGGGAGCGACCTGGTCAATGGCGTGGCGTCGGTGTTCGACGCGATCGAGGGGGCCGCGTCCATCCTGATCCTCGACAAGGACGGCATCCTGGCAGCGCGCGACCGCTTGGGCCGGACGCCCCTGATCGTCGGCGAGCGCGGGCACGACCTGATGGTCGCCTCGGAATCAATCGCCCTGATCAGCCTGGGGTTCAAGCCGGTCAAGGAACTGGGACCCGGCGAGATCGTGCGGATTTCGCATGAGGGCTACCGGACGGTGCATGCACCCGGTAACTCCATGAAGATCTGCGCGTTTCTGTGGGTTTATGCCGGATATCCGGCGGCATCGTACGAAGGCGTGGGCGTCGAGGGCGTCCGCGAACGTTGTGGTGCGGCGCTGGCCCGGCGTGACGCGATCCAGGCTGACTTGGCCGCAGGCGTGCCCGACTCGGGGACCGGCCACGGCATCGGATACGCGATGGCGGCCGGCATCCCGTTTCGACGCGCGCTGGTCAAGTACACGCCGGGCTACGGACGATCCTACATGCCCAGCAGTCAGACCGCCCGCGACCACGTCGCCCGGATGAAGCTTATCGCGGTGCCCGAAGTTGTCGACGGCAGCCGCATGGTGCTTTGCGAGGACTCGATCGTCCGCGGCACCCAGTTGGCGAACCACACGGTCCAAAAGCTGTGGGACACCGGCGCCCGCGAAATCCACATGCGCGCCGCCTGTCCGCCGCTGATGTTCCCCTGCCGTTACGGATTTTCGACGCGGGCGCTCGATGAACTGGTGGCCCGCCGGGCGATCCGGTCGTTGGAGGGCGACATGGCTGGTAACCTGGACAGCTATCTGGACGAGGACAGCGTCGAACACGCCAGGATGGTCGAGTGGATCCGCGAGTTGCTTAATGTCACGACGCTGCGCTACCAGCGGTTGGTCGACGTGATCGCCGCCATCGGACTGCCCGCCGACCGCCTCTGCACATACTGTTGGTCCGGCAAGGAGTGCGGATACCGGGACGTCGACTGACGGAAACGTCCCGCCTGCCTGGGAACGGGAATGTAAACCCGGGGTAAACCTAAATTAAGCTGTCCTGGATGCAAGCTCCCAGGGTCAGTCCGCGTAGATCCGGTGGGGGATCAAGGATAGGTAATCGTCCTGGGTCGCCCCATCGAAGAACGCCTGGAGGATCGACCGGCCGACCGCATCCAGTTCTGGGTGGTCGAACTGCCGCAGCTCGCGGTCGAAGAATTCGCGCAGTAGCGTCGCGCCGTGTTCGTAGGTTTGCTCGTCGACCTCTGGCTGGGTCGTGACGTCCAGAAACAACCGCGGGATCTGCGTTCCCTCGACCTGCATTTGGAATGGTACCCACCCCAGCAGGCTGCAGCGCGCCGCGAAAAGTTGGTCCGGACGGAACCGAGCCCCCCCCCGCCGTGCCAGGTACTCGCGGGCCACCCATCCGCCCATGAATCCCACTTTCCAGGCGCCGACGTGGTGGTTCGCGATCAGGGCATAACGCGTCTCGGGCGTTTCCAGGATTTGTCGAAGCAGCAGGTTTGCCTGATCGACGCGGCGCCCGGTGCAAAAGGCCCAGTATGAACCGACGCCCTCGCTTTGCATGCCCGGAGAGTCCTGGATCGACGGGTTTCCAAAACCGCGCGGCGCCACCAGTCGCCACAACCATCCCAGCGCCGGCGGCAGGATGTGCAAGATCCCCAGGATGCCGTACTGCTGTGATCCCCGGTGCGTCGGCGGGCAGCGCACCCCAAACGAGCGAACCGCGACGCTGGCGGGGCCCGACTTGACGTTCTTGACCATGTGGCGTGGCAGCAACAGGCGCGGGTTCGAGTTCGGCTTTCCCGGCGCGTCCTCGGTGTGTTCCCAGATCAGCGCCTGGCCGCCCGGGACGACGTGGTGGTTCAGAAATACCAACGGCACCGGCGGCTGGATCGACAATCTTTCCAGTTGCGGGTTCGTTCCGTACTTGTCGATGTGGTTGACGCGGATGAACCAGCCCGCCTCGGCGTCGTCGATCTGCAGGCGCAGACTGCCGTCATTGTCGGACGGGTGGGCCACGCCCATGTCGTCACACATCGGGAAGAGTTGGCAGGCTTCGGGAAGTCGGATGTTCAGCCGTTCGCCGGTGACCGTGTTGGTGCCCAGCAGCAGGCGACCGTCCTCTTCGCGTTCGATCGGCTCGACCATCTCGGATTTTCCGCCGCCCGACGCACCCTCGTGCATCAGCACGAATTGGTTGTCGTACGGGGTGTGCACATCGACGACCGCGCAGTGGTTCGTGACCCAGCCCTCGCGTTCGCCGATGTCCAGCAGGATGCCATAGACGCCCTTCTTGGCGCTGGGGCCCGGGTACAGGTTGTACGCGAACACCTCCTGGTGATCGTTGCGCCGGTTGTGAACGACGACTTGATGCCCGTCGAAGTGCGAATGGCGGAACGGCGGCGCGATGAACAGCACGCCTCCCCGCAGTGTAAAGTCTGCCGGGACCTGCGAGCCGGGCACCATGCCCTGCATATCGGCCATCGTCGCAGCGAAAAACCCTGCGTTCAGCGGGCAGATCAAAAGACTGCCGTACCCCAGACGATCCGGTCCCGCGTAGAATGGCAGGGCGATCAACTGCTGGGCCTTCAGCCAGTCGATCGTCTGGCGGCGGACCGCTTCGAACGGCTGGCCGAAGCGCTGGACGTAGGTCGGTTTGTCGGTCGGCAGATCATCGCCGATCACCATCGCGTCCGGATCTCGACGGCGCATGGCGAGATCGGGGTAGTTGACGCTGATTCCGTTGCGCGCCTTGACGACCGATGCCTCGACAACTGGGCCAATGTCCTCGACATCGTACGCGACGAAGAACTGTCCCTTGTCCTCGCGGTTGCCCAAGGACCAGTCGGTTGTTCCGACCTTGCGCCCCAAAGCCCAATCCAGCAGGTTTTCGCGCGATTCGGGTACCAGGAGGTCGGCCGCTCCGCCCAGAACCTCGAGCACGACGTCCGACAGCTTCAGGCGCCGAAAGTCCTTTTTGAAATCAATCGTATCCACATGGGCTCCTTAATATGCGCCGGCAACGTGCCTGCGGCATTGGGGGGAATTATAGTCGCTTGTCGAGAAAACGGGGACGCGAGCGGTCCAAAATGACTTAGCAGACCTTTTGCAACCACCCTGATTCGTCAGGGATGTCACCAAATTGGACCCCGCAGATCCGGTTGAACAACTGGCTCGTCACCGGACCCGGCGTTGACGCAGTTGGCCGCATTTCCCGCCCGTCCTCTAACCGGAACAGGCTGATGCCAGTCAAGACCGCGGCAGTCCCGCAGGCAAAGGCCTCGGTGATGCTCCCGTCGGCCAGTCCGTCCTCGACCCAGCCGAACGGGATGTCGTGTTCCTGGACCTGTATGCCGTCGTTGCGCGCGATTTGCAGCAGCGAATCCCGCGTGATGCCGGGCAGGATCGTTCCACGCAGCGCTGGCGTGTGCAGCGTTCCGTCGCGCACGAAAAAAACGTTCATTCCGCCCATTTCCTCGACGCGTCGATTGCGCAGGGGGGCTTCGCACGCCTCAAGGAACAACACCTGCCCGCACTGCATTTCCCAGGCCTTCTTGGTGACTTCCAGCGTCCCGGCATAGTTGGCACCTGCCTTGACGCAACCGGTCCCGCCGAAGCCCGAGCGACTGCGGTCCTGCGCCACGAACACGCTGACCGAACCCGGATCGCGTCCCGATGTCCCAAGGAAGTAGGGGCCCGTGACCAGCGTCAGGATGTAGAACAGGTACTCGCGCGATGGTGCGACCTTGACCTGGGGTGCGGTGCCGATCATCGTGGGGCGGATGTAAAGCGTGCCGGGCAGTTCGGGGATCTGGTCCTTCTCGACCTCGACTAACGCCCTGATTGCCTTCAACACGAACTCTGCCGGGATTTCGGGCATCCGCAGGCGACGCGCCGAGGCGTTCAGCCGGTCGATATTCATGTCGGGGCGGAACAGCACAACGTCGCCCGACTTCTGCCGGTACGCCTTCATGCCCTCAAACACCGACTGTGCATAGTGCAGTACTGTCGCGCCGGGGTGCAGTTGCAAATCCTGGACTGGTTCGATGCAGGCATCCTGCCAGCGCCCTTCGGCGAAGCGCATCCGGAACATGTTCGGGGTGAACAGCGTGCCGAATTCGACATCCTCGATCCGTTCCGGGCGTATCAGGCGACCGTGCTCCGGCCGTACGATGATATCTGGGAGCCCACCCTCGCCGACGATTACCGTACCGTCCATGCTGCTTCCTCCTCCACGACGACGGCTGATTCTTACTTGGCCCCTTTAAGGAGGTCACCCCGATCACAGCACGAATCGTATCCGTCGGCATCGGGTGCATGGTTTGTGGGCCAAAGTGGTTTAGGGGCCACCGGACCGTTTGACAACCACAAGGTCCCCTGCTAGTTCGATTGAGTCTATTTCGCAGGCTTGGCCATGGCCACTTCCGACACATTCCTGATCCAGCGCATGGGTGGAGAGGACGGCCCCTACTCGTTTATGGACCTCCAGATGATGGTTCGCAACGGCACTGTCAGGAGCGGGACGATTCTTCGCAAAGAGGCTGGCGGCCACTGGTTCCCGGCGTTAGAGGTGCCGGGGTTGTTTTCCGAAAAGGAATGGTTGACCGCCTTGCTGCTGTCGCTGGTTGTAGGTTTTTTGGGCGTTGATCGGTTCTACCTGGGGTACACCGGGTTGGGCATCCTGAAGCTGCTGACCGGCGGCGGTTGCGGTGTCTGGACTGTAATCGATCTGATCCTGGTCGCAACCGGTAAACTAACAGACGCCAATGGGCTGACTTTGAGGCGGAACTGACGGTATTTTTGGCCCAAAGCATACGACTGACGCCCAGAGGGACGCGGTGGACCCATCCGGTTCGACCTGGTGGTCGCGTGCATGGCACCGTATCGCGGCCGACCCGCTTCTCGCCTTTGCATGGGCAGTGGTGCTGGCCGCGTTCGCGCTGACGCCGGACATCCTGGGCCGCCTTTCATCGCCATGCCTGTTTCGGACTTTGACTGGACTACCTTGCCCAGGCTGCGGGTTGTCTCGATCGTTCGTCGCATCAGCGCATCTGGACCTGCCGCTTGCCTTTTCGGTGCATGCGTTCGGGCCAGTGCTGCTGGCCGCAACGATTGTCGTGCTGGTCGCCAAGCCTGCCGGTCAGCGGCTGGATATTTGGTCTGCCGATGCATGGTCGACGAACCGATGGGCGCGTTGGGCTGGAATCGTGATCGCGGCGGCTTGGCTGGTGTGGGCGGTTGCCCGGGCGGTCACTGCAGCGCGGTCTTGACGTTCTTGAGGAACGGTTCCTCCAGCCAGTCCCAGACCCGAGCGGCACCGTCGGCGTTCACGTGGAACCCGTCTTTAAATCGATACTTCGCAAGTCGCGCCGTGGAAATGCGGTCCTGGGGCGGGATCGTCGACATGAAAACACCGCATTTCGAACGCGTGGCGGCCCGCTCCTGGAGATCCCGGATGACCTCTTGCTGGGCGACGTGCTTGGATGCCGATATCGCGACGGTGGACAGCACGATCACCTTCCGGACGCCCTGCTTGCACATGCCGTCGATGACTTCGACCATGCGGTCCTCGTAAAGTTGTTTCCACATGTCGCGCTCGTCCTTGAATCGCACCCACGCGCGTTTGCGCTCCAATCGCGACTGCTCGTTGGGCAGCAGTTTCAGATCCTGGGAATCGTTGCCGCCCAGATACAGCACCGCCACCTTGGGACGCGGTTTGATTGCCACTTTCTGGGGTGCGACCTTGCGCCAGTCGAAGAAGTCTGGCCGGCAGATCCCGGACGAACTCTTCAGGTACTTGCCGACCGAGATGCCCTCGCGCTTCAAGGACCGCTCGATCATGACGCCCAGCGGGCCGGCAATCGACGACGAGCCTATCAGCATGACATCGGTGGCCGGTTCGGCCTTGGCCGCCTTCTTGGCGGTTTTCTGCGCGATTGCGATTGACGGGAACGCCAGGGCTGCGCAAACCAGGATTGCCAGTAAGTTCGTGGGCATTGCGTTCAACGACCTCCGGTTTTCACGGGGATCAGTATACGGATGCGGGCGTCGAGGTCAATCTTGAAACCCCGGGGGACGTCAGGGGGTGTCGGGGGCGCGCGGGTCCAGGGCCTTGCCGGTCATCGGTACGAAGCGCACCGGGTCCAGGTCCTCGGTCCGGAAGGTCTTGTCGTCGGATCGGTGGATCCGTCGCAGCGTCTGCACCTGATCGCCCACGGGGATCACCAACCGTCCGCCAGGTGCCAGTTGTTCCAGCAGGCGTGGCGGCACCCTTTCCGGGGCGGCAGTGACCAGGATCGCGTCGAACGGCGCCCCATCAGGCCAGCCGTCCCAGCCGTCGCCGCAGCGGGTCTGGACCCGGCCGTGGCCCAGGCGATCCAGGTCCTGGCGTGCCCGCTCGCACAGTGGTGCCACAATCTCGATGGTGTGTGTGTCCGCGCCCAGCCGATCCAGGATTGCAGCCTGGTAACCTGAACCGGTCCCGATCTCCAGCACGCGGTCGCCGGGTTTCAGCGCCAGCGCCTCGGTCATGCGGGCCACGATGTAGGGCTGGGAAATGGTCTGGTCGTGGCCGATGGGCAGTGGGCGGTCCCGGTAGGCCAGGTGCCGGTCGCGTTCGGGCACGTACAGGTGCCGTGGCTCCAGCGCCATCGCGCGCAGCACCCCGGGGTCCAAGATTCCGCGGGCGGCGATCTGTTCGTCGACCATCTGCCGGCGTTCTGCCTGCATCCGAGGCGTGTCGCCGTCGACCATGCCGGGGGCCGCTCCGATGTCGCGGTCCGAGGCTTCGATCGAGGGTGACTTTACTTCTTCCGGCTTGTCGAACATCCAGATACCTCCGGCGATGGCCAGTACGGTCGCACCCGCCAGGACCGCCCGGCGGGTCGTGCGCTGGCCGCGTTTGATGTCGGTGTCCATTCGTGGGCCCCTACCGGTCCAGCGTACAACGGAAATTGAGCGTTTTCCAGGGTATCCGGGGTAGGGTAGGGCGGGCGAGCCTCAGTGAAGCCGCTTTCCGGTCGTCGTCGCTGTCAGTTTTCCGTGCTTGACGCCGCGCGTGCCGACCAGGCTGTCGGCAACGGCCTGGACGGTCGAAGCCCGCCCCTTGACCGCAATGACCTCCAGACAGTTGTCGTGGTCCAGGTGGACGTGCAGTGCCGACAAAATGACATCGTGGTGGTCGTGCTGGGTCCGGGTCAGGCGGTCGGCCAGTTCGCGCGTGTGGTGGTCGTAGACCAGCGTTACCGTGCCGACGATCTCGGCGTCATCTTCCCATTCCTCGCGGACCAGTGCGTCGCGGATCAGGTCGCGCAGCGCCTCCGAGCGGTTGGAGTAGCCGCGGCGGGCCGTCGATTGCTCGAAACGAGCCATCAGGTCGGCATCCAGCGAGGCGCTAAAGCGAACGGTATTGGGCATCGGGTCCTCCCGGGACGAAACTATCGGCCAAGGATAGCGCGGCCAGGGCGCAGGGGAAAAGGGAATAAAGGCGGTAACGCGTTGACATCGTGGATCCGCGATGGCATCTACAATACGGACGGTTGGAGGGACGCGAGGTTGACTGTGGACGCGACCAGCGATCTTCGGCGCGAACGCCTGCTGAAACGGGCCTCGTGGATCGCCATCGGGGGCAACGCCGTGCTGGCGGGGCTCAAGGTCGGGGTTGGTTACTTCGGCGGCAGTTTGGCTGTGCTTGGCGACGGTATCGATTCCTCGGCGGACGTCGCCATATCGGTGATGACGCTGGTCATCGCCGGCATCGTCATGCGGCCGGGCGACCGCGAGCACCCCTATGGTCACGGTCGTGCCGAAACGGTAGCGACCACGGTGCTCTCGTTCCTGGTGTTTTTTGCCGGGGCGCAACTGCTCTTTGGTGCGGTGTCCGGGATTATCGGCGATGACGTGCGCGATCTCCCGTCGCGACTGGCGCTGGTCGTGACCGTCGTGTCGATCGTCGGCAAGCTCTTGTTGGCCTGGAACCAGGCGCATTATGGGCGGCTGGCCGCATCGCCGATGCTGGCCGCGAATGCCCGGAACATGCGGATGGACGTGATGACGTCCGTATCGGTGCTGGTTGGCCTGGTGCTTACTTTCTGGCTGGAAATGCCTCTGCTGGATCGGATCGTGGCCGCGCTGGTTGCGCTTTGGATCCTGAAGACTGCGGTCGAGATATTCCGAGAGGCCAACACCGAATTGATGGATGGCGGTGCGGGCCACGCGCTGTACGAAGCGGTGTTCAGCGCCGTAGCATCGGTGCCGCAGGCCCACAACCCTCACCGGACGCGCATCCGACGACTGGGGGCGAAACTTGTCGTCGATCTGGACGTCGAGGTCGATCCTTCGATGTCCATTGCGGCTGCGCACCATGTTGCGACGGCCGTCGAGCAGGCGATCAAGACGAGGCTACCCGAGGTCTACGATGTGATGATCCACGTCGAACCCGAGGGGGCTGGTCGCCACGACGAATGCTATGGGCTGAGCGCGGCAGAGCACGACAGCCTGGAGTAGCGCGGCGGGTTTGCCCCGCGCCAATGCGCCTCTTACTTTTGCTCGCGACGGCGCAGTGACAGCGTCAACTCGAACCGAGCGACCGGCGTGTTCGGGTCCTCCGACGGCACTGTCGCGAGGACCGGTACGACCATTTCGTGCCGCTCGCCCGATATGATCGCCGCGTCGACCAGATCCCCGATTTCGGCCCCCACGTCGCATCGGAAATCGACGTCGCCAGTTGCGCGCCGCAGGAACCAGGCGCGAAAATCCTTGAACACCAAGTCCACCCGGGCCTTTTGGTCCTGGATCCGCTGCACGGCCAAAAATCCGCCGGCGGTGTCCGCGCCTGCGGCCAGCACCCCGAAATACATGCTGCCCAGGTGGTTGCGGGTGCGCCAGTTCAGCGGGATGCGGACGACGACAGTGCGGTTGTCAATGTGCGTGATTCGTGGTGACACGAAGCCCAGCAAAGGGATCTTGACCACGCCGAACGCGCGAAGCATCAGGTTCGCTCGTGTGGTGGCGGGCAGCAGGCCCAGCAGGGTGTCGGTGGCAGACATTGGAGTCCCTCGGATTAGGACGAAATCGAGCATCGCACAGCGTGAACGACGCGTAAATGACATGGTTAACCGGACTGGGTGCGCTTCCCAGAGGAATCGTGTTCTGGCAGGATCGGCTGACCAAGAAGGGTGCCACACCGGCGGAGGCTGCATGCCGGGGAACCTCGCCTGGAAGCGAACATTCATTGGTCGTCAAAGTTTTGCTTCATTTTCCCTCACCTGCAACCACAGGAACTGCCCAAGTTACGCGAAACCCATGCGGGTGAAAACGAGTCGTCGCCTTGATCTGTCGCGCCTCTCCGCGCATTGCATTGCCAGCTTTTTCGAACGTGTGTAGGCTTCCCAACGCCGCACGACCCTGGTTGCCAAAGCTGAAGCCATGTTGGGTTGTGCGCGCGCTTGCTTATTCCGTATTAATTGGATGGAGGGTTCGATGAACGGTCTTCGAAGTGTGCTGTCATGGTCGGTCCTGTGTCTGATGCTGGTGCCCGCAATCGCTGCTGCTCAGACAGGGGCGGACAATTCCGATGTCGCGAAGGTCAAGTCAGCCAACGGTGCCGAGTCGACCCTCATCACCAAGATGACGGGAGACGAATTGTTCCGACTTCTGGCCAAGGAAGGGCTGGTTCCCGAGCGTATGAAGGACC
>CAZHDQ010000050.1:0-10884 GCA_964531595.1 uncultured Anaeromyxobacteraceae bacterium | reverse complement strand
CCATAGGTGCCTCGAATACGTCCTTCCCGTCCTCACGGACCACGTCCCTCCGACCGGCTTTCGCGTGAGTGGCGCCCGCGTCCCGAACGCGCAGCGGGCTGGTTCGGCGCGGCCCTTGCCCCGCGGCCGAGGTGAACGCTCGGGGGTGCAATCGATTGCGCGCCGCGGGACAGGCAAGGGCTTTGAGCATGTTCCTGCAGCGGTGCTTGCGGGAGCGGTTCTGGAATCTTCATTGCGGACCTTATGCGAACGCCACGCTCCTCCCATTTCGATCGTCAAAGAATCGACGGGCGAACGAAAGGCAATGAACGCATTAATTGATGACCTGAAAAGGGAGAAGGTCCTGGGCGAAGGCAAGGCAAAGCAGCTCCGGGCGTGGGCGGACATTAGAAACGACGCTGCCCATGGACGCTTCGAGAAGTTCCAGACAGAGATCACGCGCAAGGACGTGCGACTGATGATCGAGGGCGTAGGTGCGTTCCTCGACGATTACCTGAGGTGATCCACGCTAACGGCAAGTCGCATCGCAGCATCCATGCGATTGCGACGTGCTGCCGGTCCGGCGAACTAGGCGGTGGTTTGCGTACTAACCCACGTGATTGCCGCAGCCCGGTGCCTGTGCTAGATCTCGCCGTCATGAAGCGCGCAATTGACGGCGAGACATGGGTAGTTGCATTCCTGCTGGCCCTGGGAGCGATGCTGCGCTGGAGCCACCTGGCCGGGGATTCGGCCGCAGTGGCCATGCAAGGTCCATTGATTGACGACAGTTACTACTACTTCGGCATTGCCCGAAACATAGTGTCAGGGCTAGGGGTCACCCACGACGGCATCCACCCTACGGCCGGCTTCCATCCTGTCTGGATGGCCATGCTGGTACCGGTTTTCGCGGTCTTCCATGGGGATATCTACCAGCCCGTGGTCGCCGCGCTGCACATGCAGGCACTGCTGGCCATTGTCACCGGCTGGCTGCTGTATCGGGTTGCCCGCAATCTGGCCGGCCCGGCAGGAGCCGTCTTTCCGGTGATGCTGTGGGCGGTCTCGCCCCCTTTCGTGTTGGAGAGCATAAATGGGCTGGAAACCGGACTGGCATGCATTGCTCTGATCGGCGGGATATGGCTGCACATTTCCAGGGTGGTTTCCCGCGATGGCCTGCCTTCTCTGCGTTCGGCAATCGCAGTCGGGGCGTTCTATGGATTCATGGTGTTGTGTCGGCTCGATCTGGGAATCGCGGTCGCGGTTCTGGGGATGCACTGGACACTGATGGCGGCGCGGCGCCTGCTTAGGCGGAACGGCCAGGGAGCCTTGGCACTGCGACGACTGGCTGCGGCAACCGTGATGGGAATTGCGATTCTGGGTCCCTGGCTCGCATTCGTCCACCACCAGACAGGCGGTTGGCTTCCCGAGAGCGGGGTCGCGACACGTACCGTGGCCCTTGCATACGGCACTCGCCCGGGGAACTCGAATACCGAGTATGTCGACATGGAACGGCCGCCACCGCAATTTTACGCGCAACAAGGCCTGGCCACGGTCCGAGAGGTGCTGACACGACCTGCCTGGTGGCCAGTGTCCGCCGTGACGACATCGCTGCGCGAACTGTTCAGGTTTCCCCGCACATCGCACGGTTTGGCCGCGTTGGGTGGCGCCCTGGCACTGGCCTGGTTCACATGGAGGATCCGGCAGCGCAGGCGGCCGCATGCAGATGCAACAGGACCAACTGATGCTGCCGTACCCGCGAATGTCCTGGGCCCGCTGGTCATTGCGTTATCTGCCGCAACGATGGCCGCGTACAGCCTGTATGTATTTGGATCCTGGTGGTTTTCCCGCTACTACACTCCGCTTCTGCTTCTCTGGGCCCTTTACTCGGCCATGCCTGTCCAGCGAGCAATAGATGCCGTTGCAACGCGTACCTCCGTTGGCAAGGCCAGACTACTGGCGGCCTTGGCAGGGTCCATTGTCCTGGCATGGGCCGTGGGAGGCAGGGAGGCTCGCATGGGCATTCTGAATCCTACGCTGCCCTACTGGCAGGCAGCCCGGATCGCCGAATCCACCCTTCCCCCATCGGCCCGCCTCGGGGCATTCCAGTCCGGGACCCTCGGATATGCGATGAATCGACCGGTGGTCAATCTGGACGGGGTGGTAAACGTCCAGGCATTCGCAGCAATCCGCGACGGCCGGGTTCTGGAGTATATCTTGGAAGAGGGCATCGACTGCATCATGGACTGGCCCAACGTGATCGAGGCACTGCTTGTCCGAAGATCCGAACTATTGCCCGGAGTACGCCTGCGATTGATCGCCCAGGGGACCATGGATATATACTGTATAGAGCGGGATTCCACGCCGTAAGACCTGTCAGTGAAAGTCGCAGCAGTATTGACACCGACCTTGAGCCGAGATCACGTCCGTCAAGGGGTGTGTAGGAATTTTTATCCACAAAATGCGTGAAATGCGGCGACATCCTGGCTGGTCCAGGGGAGCCCGGTCGATGCATTGCCAGTTTGGGCGGTTTGACGCCGGGCATCGGCACTGGATGGTGGTGCTACCGGGACTTAAACCCCTTGATCGGGCGCAAGAACGCGTTCCAGACCGCGCAGTGGCGCCTGATGTTCATCCACGAACCCCCCTAAACCAGCCAGTGGAACAAGGCCTGCCGTTATACCGACGAGAACTGCCTGAAGGTCGCGCTGGTACCGTTGTTGGCGGAATTCGGGCTCCAGGCCAGTTTCCACGGCCACATGCACGGGATCGAGTACGGCAAGGTCGCAAACGGCGTCTGGTCGTTTATCGCGGGCGGCTTGTGCGGTGGGATGGACGAAGAAGTCTGCGCGATCCCGGAAAACTTCCCCGATCCCTGGTACGGGCTCTACGGCATCGCGAACTTCACCATCGTCGAGACCGGTTGTGATTCGTTGACGGTCCGATACATGGATCTGGACGGCAACGAACTGGGGCGGATCGTGATCGATGAAGAAGGCGGCCTGCTTCAGCACGACGTTGTGGCACCGCCGGAACGCTAGCGCCCGTCCGTCGCACGCCCAACCGGTTGGGAACCCGGCATTGCTTGCACCCGCGCCTCATCGCCTTGACCCCACAGTTGGGGGTCGCGGACCACGTCGCAGTCGACAAAACGGGCACCGGCGGGATTCACGAATGGCGACCCGCAGTACTCGACCAGCGTAGCGATGTCCTCGGCACGCATCACCGTCGGTCCTGAAAGCGGGTGAAAGCCGTTCTCGCGGAACGAATAGGTACCGTCCGGGACCGACTCGTCCCACATGTCCCATCGCGGGTATTGAGCGAAACTTTCCAGCGTGCTCAGGTGGAACTGCTGAATGAGTCGCGCCTCGTCCGACGTCAGCGGCAGGCCGATCGCCGCGCTGCGGAGCAGGAACAAGGCAATGTCTCGCTCCCACTGTGGGTTGCTGGCGCCCGGCTCGTCGTTACCTGGATTCAAGTAGTGCTCGGCCCGTATCACCAACCCCCGGACCAGTTCCCGCGCGGCCCGCGGCTGGCCGTTCGTCAGCGCCAGCAGCGCCGCCGCCTGGTGGAAGTGGTTGATGATGTCGTAGTTGAAGTAATGCGTTTTGACCGCGAACTGATCATATGTGCTGCCCTGCCCCGTCCCGCAGTCCAGTCCCTGGGTGTCCCCGTACCCCACCAGCGCCGTAGACAGACGCCCGTCGCATTCGGCATCTGGAATAAAGTCGGTGTAGGCGACGAAACTGGCCAGGTCTTCGCTTTCCGGGACGTAGATTTCGCCGTTTTCGTCCTTGGTCCGGATCAGCCAACCAGAATCCACGATGTCTCGCGCCCCCTTGCGCAGAAGGTCCAGCGCTTCGATAGCGGCCGTGCGCACCGCTTCGTCCGGCGTCAGTTCCACCACGTACGGCAGCCAGGCCACGATCCGCCACATATAGGGCAGGTCGTCCTTGCTGCGCTTGTTCGTGACCCAGATGTCGCCCCACGTCGGGTTGTCCGGATAGCGGAAGCGGTCGGCGTTCCAGCCGGTGTAAGGAAAGAACCATTCATCGTATTCGACGGCCTTCTTCTTGCCCGATGACATTGTGAACTGCTGATCGAACGTCACGGCGATATTACGGGAGAACAGCCAGTCGACCGGGTCATCCTGGTCAAACACGAACCCCTTCTGGCAGGCGGTGAAGGACTTCGAGTACTGCTCGACCAGATAGCGGATCGGTTCGTCCTGTGGGGCGCGCAGGTGGGCGACCAGCGCATTCGCCAGCACGACGCCCGTGGGCTCCACGTTATTGTGGCTACCGCCGTCGGACGCACTGGCCTGGAAGGTCACCGTGTCGCCGGTTTTGACGGCCTTGAAGTCGTGCCACCAGAGCAAGTAGTCCGGGAAGCCGCTGGAAACATCCACACCGGCGCTGGTTTCTGCCACCCATTGGAAGTAATTGATGTCCTTGTAAAATCCAGTGATCTCTCGGGTGAATTCGGAGATTTCGCCATCCGTCAGGGGTTCGCCTGCTTCGGGCCGCTCGTAACGGAATGGCAACGACCATGGCAAGCCGCCCGGCGTGGTCGCCACCTCGATATCAAACGGATCGTAGATGTCGCCGGCCACGTCTTCCGCGACGTCCAACCCAACATCCGATCCGGCATCAACGGGCGCGTCGGCACCAGCGCACGCCCCAAGGAACAGGCCAACGATAACTACCAGTGACCAAAACGCGGTCGGCTTCATTGCGAACTCCGATTCGAGGTACAACCACGGCACCGCGCAACGCCATTCGGACTATACCCGAAAGCCGCCCAACTGCGTGGATGGGAGCGGTGCACGACTGCGAATGATTGCCCGACGCGAAATCCGGCTGTATTGTTGCGCAGTCTGTACTTCGGTAACACGCATGAGACTCCGTCATATGGTAGCCGTCGCCCTCGTGGCATCCCTGTTGACCTTCCCAGGGTGCGAACTGCTTACGAATTACCTGGAGGGTGCCGACGCGGTGTCCATCGGAATCCCCAAGGTCCAGATGCCCGACGCGAATGCCCGGCTGGTCAAGTACCCGGGTGCCCAGCAACTGGGGTCGTGGGCTTGTGACAAGGCCCTGGGCAGCATGGCGTGCGGGCTGATCCCGTACTACCGAACACCGATCCTTGGCCAGATGCAATTCCAGTTTGCCGTAACCTTCCAGATCGAAAACCCCAATCAGGTCCCCGTGCCAACCACTGAGCTGCTGGTTGCACTGGACCTGTGGCCCGACCGAAACATGCCGAACTCGCACCTGGCGGGCATCTGCACAACACTGTGCGAACCCGGTACCGCCGATTGCCCGATCCCCGCCGGCCAGGCATGCGTCGACCGCTACGATGACGTGGATGACCTGTCCTCACTGTTGCGGGCGGCACTGAATGCCGCTTTGCTGCTGGCGATGGAGGCAATCAACGGCCGCGAGGTCGGCTCGATGTGGGAGGCATGGACGATCCCGCCCTCCCAGACAGTCGACCTGACCTTCACGTTCTCGATCGGGATAGAGGAGATGCTGAACCTCATCTACCAGATGATCAGCAGCGACGTCTTGGTCGACCTCCTGAGGGACGATGGCGGGGGCATCGAAATCCCATACGCGATCGCTGGCAAACTGTGGTTCCAGGTGCCCTACCTGGGTCGAATCGCCATCGGCCTGGGCCCCTACGGCACGGCCGCCGACCCGCTGAAGTGGCGTATCGATTTTTAAATCCGGATACTTGCCCATGGCTGTTTGCCGAGCGCGCTCCATGGAAACACGGAGACACGACACTTGAGGCGAAGCATTTCATCGGCCCTGATCATCGTACTGGTGCCGTCCCTGGGCCTTCTTGCCTGCAGCGGCTCGACCTCGGATTTCCCCGACACACCCGACGCATTCGCGATCGACGTGCCAGACCCCGGACTTTCGATCGACGCGATCGACGACACGCCAGGCAGCGACGATTCCAGCGAGGACGTGCCAAACGACCCAGGACCGCCCGACGCGGCCACCGAAGTTCATGACGTCACACCCGACACGGAATCAGACGTGCCTCCGACCTCGGAACCCGCTTGCAACGGCGCGCCCGACCTGTGCGCACGGCCCTACGATTTCGCGGTTTACGTAACGACCCACAACGCGATGTCCAACTCGGCTCAGGGGTGGGTCGCCCCGAACCAGGCGTGGACCATCGTGGACCAGTTGGATGCCGGTGTGCGTGCGTTGATGCTGGATCTACACCTGTGGGACAACGACGAAACGGAACCCCAATCCCCCTGGCTGTGCCACGGAGAGTGCGTCTTAGGCAACTGGCGACTGTCCGAGGCGCTGGCCGAACTGCGAGACTGGCTTCTGACCAATCCCAGGGAGGTCGTGACGCTGATCCTGGAAAACTACGTCCCGGGCAACGACGTGATTGTGGCTTTCGAGGACGCCGGCCTGGGATCGCTGCTGCACGAACACGCACCGGGCGACCCGTGGCCGACGCTGGGCCGGATGATCGATGACGGCCGCCGACTGGTGGTGCTGGCCGACGACCTGAAGGGGGGCGACGCGCCGTGGTTTCTGCACATGTGGACGTACGCGTGGGAAACGCACTGGTCGGCCACAACGCCCGACGATTTGACATGCACCCCGAACCGTGGCGACCCGGATAACGACCTGTTCATCCTGAATCACTTTCTGACGGACCCTTTTGCGACTCCCAAACTGGCCGGTCAGGTCAACTTCAACCCGTTCCTGCTGGACCGCGCGCTGACATGCCGGGCGGATAGCGGGCGGCAGCCGAACTTCGTCACGGTCGACTTTTGCGACGTCGGTGATGTATTCGATGCAGTAGCTACCTTGAACGCCGTCCCCTGGCACGCGCGCGATGACGACCTGCGTCTGAACCATGTCCAGGTCCGTGGCACCCACAATTCGTACCATGTTGCGCCAGACCCGCCCCCGAAGGCCGTCCCGCAGTGGCATTACACCCACGCGCCGCTTGACATACAGTTGCAGCAACAAGCGGTGCGGTCCATCGAACTGGACATCCACGTCGGCCAGGACGGCGGATTTGACGTGTTCCATATGCCCGCCATCGACGCAGGAACGACGTGTGCCACGTTGGACGAGTGCTTGCGGCTGATTAAGGTTTGGTCCGACGCCCACCCGTGGCACGTGCCGCTGTTCGTGCTGATAGAGCCAAAGGATGAGTTGGATGAGGAACAACTGGACGGCCGCTACGACGAAATCGACGCCGCGATCCGTGCCGTGTGGCCCAGTGATCGGCTGTTGACGCCCGACGACGTCCGTGGGGTGCATGCCACCCTTCGCGAGGCGCTGGAAGCAGACGGCTGGCCGACCCTGGCCTCGGTCCGAGGGCAGGCCATGTTCGTGATGCTGGACGAGGACTTGCACCGCGACGGCTACCTGGCGGGCCACCCGAATCTGGAAGGGCGGGCCATGTTCGCACGCGGCGGCTTGGGGGAATCGTGGGGCGCGGTACTGGAATACGGTAACGCGGAACGCGACGAGGTACAGATCGCCGCGGGAGTGGCCGCGGGGTACCTGGTGCGCACAACAGTCGGTGGTCCCGTGGACGACGCAGACGACGCCGAGCGTCAATTGGAAATCGCCCTGCGCAACGGCGCCCACATTATCAGCACCGACTACCCGGTGGATCCGGGCGGTGCATACATGGTCGCGCTGCCCGACGGGGCGCCCGCGAACTGCAATCCGGTGACGGCCGTGGACCTGGACCCACCATGCCGCAGCGGCGACGTGGAATAGCCTGATTGACTCGCCGAAAGGTCAGTACGAAATTCCGAAGATGACCTCGGTGGTCGAGGGTTCGCCAGAAAAGATGCAGGTGCCGGACTCGGCATCGCCGTCTTGGGTGATCAGGCGCACGGTCGCCTTGGTTTCCGCCTTGATCTGGGCTTCGGCGGCCTTGCTGGGATTGAACTTGCACCGCGCGAAGCCGCGCCCCTCGGCGAAGTAGTCCTGGAATTCCTGGTAGGTCGTGATTGTTTGGATGGCCTCGTCGCGCCGCGCCAGCGCCCTCTCGAAAAGCGCCGCCTGGATACCGGCCAACTTCCCGTCGATGTATTCGCGCGTCAGCCCCGCCAGCGGCACGATTTCCTTCGACCCGTCCAGCCGCGACTTGACGACGACGTTGCCCGAGTCCACGTCCCGCGGCCCGACCTCGATCCGCAGAGGCACGCCCCGCTGAGTCCAGAACCAGTGCTTGTCGCCGGGTCGCATCGTGTCGCGCCGATCGACCACGATCTGCTGCGCCGTGTTCTTGTCGTAGAAAAGTTGTTGCACCTGATCGTTGCCAAAGCGACGCTCGGCCGCCGCGACCTCGCCATCGCCCAGCAAGCCGACCATGGTCTGACGAATGAACGCCTGGACCTTGGCCTTTTCGTCATCGGACTTGAAGATAGGCACCACGGCGGCGACGTAAGGCGATACCTTGGGCGGCAGCACCAGCCCATCATCATCGCTGTGACTCATGATCAAGGCGCCGATCAGCCGCGTCGACACGCCCCACGACGTAGTCCACGCATGCTGGAGCCCCTGGTCGCGCCCCTCGAACCGGATCTCGAACGCCTTAGCGAAGTTCTGGCCCAGGAAGTGCGACGTGCCCATCTGTAGCGCCTTGCCGTCCTGCATCATGCCTTCGATGCAATAGGTCTTGACCGCGCCGGCGAATTTTTCGGAATCGGTCTTGGGTCCCGCCAGCACCGGGATCGCCAGGAAATCCTGCGCGAACGCCCGGTACACCTCCAGCATCCGCAGCGTCTCCTCGACGGCCTCCTCGGCGGATTCGTGGGCGGTGTGGCCTTCCTGCCACAGGAATTCCATTGTCCGCAAAAACAGGCGAGTACGACGCTCCCACCGAACGACGTTCGCCCACTGGTTGATCAGCACCGGCAGGTCCCGCCACGAGTGAATCCACTGTGCGTACATGTGACCGATGATCGTTTCCGACGTCGGCCGAATCATCAGCGCTTCTTCCAGTTTCTCGCCGCCACCGTGCGTGACAACCGCGCATTCCGGCGCGAAACCTTCGACGTGCTCCGCCTCGCGCTTCATAAACGATTCCGGGATGAGCAGCGGGAAGTACGCGTTGACGTGGCCCAGTTCCTTGAACCGCCAGTCCAGTTCACGCTGCATCGCTTCCCAGATCGCGTAGCCGACCGGGCGAATCACCATGCAGCCGCGAACGGGCGCGTAATCCGCCAGTTCCGCCGCCGCGATCACGTCCAGGTACCACTGGCTGTAATCCTTTTCCCGCGAGACGATGTTCTTGGCCATTAGTCCGCTCCATTTGTGGCTATCGGTGTCAGGTTGGCGGTCAGGTCATGTCGCGGTGCGCACGTCAGGTCCCCGCCGCGTAGTCATCGCGATATCGAATCTGGTCATCGCTCAACGTGTCCAGCGCGGAACCCATCGTCGCCAGTTTCAGCGAAGCGATGTCCTGGTCCTGCGTCTCGGGGATGTCGTACACCTGGTGGGACAGCGTCTTGCCCTCGTGCGCCAGACGTACCATCGACAGCACCTGGTTCGCGAACGACATGTCCATGACTTCCGACGGATGTCCTTCGGCGCCAGCCAGGTTGACCAACCGTCCTTGCGCCAGCAGTAGGATGCGCCGACCGTCATCCAGTCGGTATTCTTCGGTGTTCGGCCGGATCACGCGCTTGTCGCACTTGATCGCTTCCAGATCACCAATCTTGATCTCGCAGTCGTAATGGCCCGTGTTGCAGACGATCGCGCCGTTCTTCATCGCCTGGAAGTGCCGGCCGACGATCACGTCCTTCATGCCGGTAGCGGTGATGAAGATGTCGCCTTCCTTGACCGCCTGGTCCATCGGCATCACTCGGAAGCCGTCCAGCCGAGCCTTCAGTGCCGGGATCGGGTCTACTTCCGTGACGATCACGTTGCAGCCCATCCCAGACGCTCGCATCGCCAAGCCGCGCCCGCAGTGGCCGTAACCGGCGACGACGAACGTCTTGCCTGCCAACAGCACGCTGGTGCTACGCAGGATGCCGTCGATCGACGACTGGCCCGTCCCATACACGTTGTCGAAGTCCCACTTCGTTTCGGCGTCGTTGACTGCGATGATCGGATAGCGCAGCGCGCCAGCCCGGGCCATAGCCCTCAGCCGATGCACGCCCGTCGTGGTCTCCTCGGTGCCGCCCAGCATCTTCGGACAGTACTCGGGGTGTTTGTTGTGCAGCGTGAAGATCAGGTCGGCACCGTCGTCCAGCGACAGGTTCGGTCCGAAATCGATCGTCTTTTCGATCGCCCAATAGAAGTCTTCGACCGACAGGCCGCGCCAGGCATAAATCGACACGCCCTCGGCCGCCAGCGCCGCAGCGACGTCGTCCTGTGTCGACAGCGGGTTGCAGCCACTCCACGAGACCTCGGCTCCCGCCGAAATCAAGGTGCGAATAAGGATCGCCGTTTCCTTCGTGACGTGCAGGCAGCCGGCGATCTTGTGGCCCTTCAGTGGCTGCTCCTTCGCGAAGCGCTCCTTCAGGGCGGCCATGACCGGCATGTGGGACTCGGCCCACTCGATCTTCAACAGGCCCTCGGGGGCCATACCGATGTCTTTAACCTTGTAGCGAGGACTTTCAGATTGCACACGAACCTCCGCGGTTTGACAGGTGCGCCCGCCCCGGATAGGCTCGGCCGGTCCGATTCGGACGCGTGATGCTAATCGATGGACCGTTAGCTGTCAATTGACGCCCCCACCGAGAACGCCGCATCGGTGATGCTTTTGGGCTTGGGTGCAAACGTCGGCGATCGCGCGGCAAACCTGCGCGAGGGCCTGCTGCGCCTGACGATCGACGGCACCATCCGGGTCGAGGCGGCGTCGGGTCTTTGGGCCAGCGAACCGGTTGATGCGGCGGGCGGGGAA
>CAZHDQ010000049.1:0-10888 GCA_964531595.1 uncultured Anaeromyxobacteraceae bacterium | reverse complement strand
AACTTCTCCCGGAAAAACGTGTCCATGTGGGGAATGATCGAGGAGCCGCCCGTCGGCCTGGTCATCCACCCGAATGTCGCGATCTGGTTGTGCCACATGTACCCGTCCTGTGACAGCCACCCGATCCGCACGTGCGAAAAGAACGCAGACTACAAGCGCCGCGCCGAGGCGTGGAGCCTGCTGACGAACCACCTGTACATCTGGCACTACATCGTGGACTTCATGCACTACTACAACCCTTTTCCGAACTTCTTTGCGCTGGCCGACAACGTGCGGTTCTACAAGGAAATCGGGGTCGAGGGCATGTTCCTTCAGGGCATGAGCCAGGGTGGTGGTGGCGAGTTCAGCCTGCTGCGGCCGTGGTTCGGGATGAAACTGCTGTGGGACCCGACCCAGGACCCGGACCGGCTGATCCGGCGCTTCTTGGAAGACTACTACGGTGCGGCCTGGGGTCCGATCTACGACTGGATCCACCTGCTACAAAACAAGGTGGACGACGAAAACATCCACATGCACCTGTACACGAACCCCGCCCAGGGGTACCTGACCGAGGACGTGGTCGAAACGGGCGAGGCCCTGTTCGCCGAGGCGGTGCAGATGGTCGCCGACGATCCGGTGCTGCTGGACCGGGTCCAGGTGGCGGCGATGCCTCTGGGCTACGCGCGCTTCTTCCCACGCAACGGCTACCGCATCGAGGACGGGTGGCTGCGCTGGAACCCCGGCCAGGCGACCCTCGACGACGTGGTGGCGTTCATCGACATGATGAGCGACCACGGGTTCACGTCGATCCGCGAGGCCCAGGGGAGCCCCGACACGATGCTCCTGCTGTACGTCATCCTGGGCGTGGACCAGGAGGTCAAGACGATCCAAAACACCGGGCTGGAAGTGGACGTGGTGCCGGCGCTGGCTGGACGGGCGCTGCGGATCAAGGACCGCGCCAGCGGCCACGTGATCACGGCGTACGACCGGCGCCAAGGCCTGTTCTATCCCTTCGCCGGGGGGCTGGAGGATCGGGTCGGCGAGGGCTTTAACTTCTTCGGCTGGGTCGAACCCGGCAGCGAAAGCCAGGTAACCGAGCGCGGGATCACGGTCAGCCTGAAGACCTTCGACGGCCTGAACCTGTCGCGCACGCTGACACTGGACCCCGACCAGCCCATCCTGCGCATCACGTCCACTGTCACCAACCCGGGACCTAGCGCCCGGGAAACCCGCCTGCGTAGCCACCTGGAACTGGACCTGGGCGACGTCACGACGACTCGGGTGGTGTTCACGGGCCAGGACGGCGTGCCGGTGGATCAGGACATGACGGGCGTGGTTGTGGGCCAGCGCGAGGGGCAGTACTTCCGAAAGGAACGGACCCCCGCGGGTGAGTGGACCTTCATCGGCAGCAAGGGCCTGCGTCTGACGCACCGGTTTACGCCTGCCGAGGTGGACTTCACCCAGTTGTATGCGTACCCCGTGGAACTGGTCGATCTGGAGATGGAGGTCTTCGGCCGACGCACGCTGCTGCAGGCCGGCGAAAGCGTGACGATGCACACGGAAATCGAGGTGCGCGCGGTACCGTGAGGCGGGGGCGAGGTGCTCGAACGTCACTTCCAGCGAGCCCGGCAGGCCCGGTGCCTTGTGGCGGGCGCGCGTCGAGCAGCGACCAGCCAGTCGGCCAGTGAATCCTGGAGCGCCGTGCTGAAGCCGGGGACGTGGCTGCTGCCCATCATTTTCCAGCGGTCTACCCGGGTGCCTTCAGCACATTCCGGCCAACTCGTCGGGTTGGTCTCGGCGCCGGTGACGGAGAGGTCGAAATCGAGTGGTTCCCCCGTTTCCACGGTTGGCGTGCAGTCGTTGAACCCAAGCCACCGTTCGACCAAAGTGTCGCTGTCGATGTAGGCGCGTTTGCCAATCGACCCGCCCTCGTAGCCGATGACGTTGTCATTGGTTCCGTGGATCGCCAGTAGGGACAGGGGCCGCGCTGGGGTACAGGGCACGTTGAGTTCCGGGGACATCGACCCGGCGATCGACACGATGCCGGCCACCAGGTCCGAAGCTTCACAGGCCATGCGCGTTGACATGAATCCGCCGTTGGAGTGTCCGACCAGGAACACACGTTCCGGATCGATGGACAGTGTCGCTTTGGCCTCATCAATCAATCCGCGCAGGTACCCGACATCATCGACATTGGAACCTTCGAAGTCGCAGCACGGCGGCCAGGCGTTCCAAAACAAGAATTGCTCGCTGTTGACCGTACCGTCGGGCAGAAGCACGACCAAGCCGTGGGAATCCGACCGTTCAGACATGCCCAGCAGACAGTCCAAAATGTAGGCGCTGGCGCTATAGCCGTGCAGCAGGATCACCAGTGGCCAAGTACGGTCGGGCCGGTATCCGACCGGGACTACCAGAAGGGCCGGCCGTTCGCCGCCCAGCATCTCCGGGATCGTTACGTCGAACGACCACACGTCGGACGAGCCCTCGTCGAAGGGCACGTCCTGGGGTTCCAGGATATCGGCCTCCGTGCCGGGGTCCGTGCCGGGGTCCGCTGGGACATCAGCCGGGGACAATGTGTCCCTCAGTGATGCGTCGGCCCCCGCCCCGTCGCCGCCGCAGCCCGCAGGGGCCGTCAGGACCAAGGCTGCAAGGACCGCCGGGATCGGCAGGTACCACCGGATGCTGGCGGGGTGTGTCATGGGGTTTTATCCGTGTCTCACCGACGGAATATTGTCACGGTTTCGACGGTGATATCAAGGTAAGTCAAGATGTCGTAATCGTCCGGAGACCTGTGCTTAGGGTCCACCACGAGCCCGAGCCACTCGAGGATGGCCGCTCCGAGCACGATAAAGAAAATGATCGCCAGGCCGGCGAGTGCGCCCCAAACGACCCATGCTGCGTTCGACGGGTGCAGCGCTCGACGGGTGCTTCGCGAGCCTTGCATCGGGCCGCTCGATAGCGCTGATGCGCGCCAATTGACAGACCGCGGCCGTCGGTGTCGAGGACCCGTCGCAAGACTATTGACCCAATTCCCGCAGGACGGCCCGGGATCGGACGCGCATCCACAGGTTCTGGGCCACGCTGCCTGCGGCGGTCGCGAGGATGCCCACGTATAGGCCGGTCATGGCCCCGGTCGCGACCCCGGCCACCAGGACCGCCCCGAAGACGGAAAGGAAGACCGCCACGCCTTCCGTGACCGCCCGGGTGCTGCGTCCGGACACCAGCAGCCCCTGGTACCAACTCTGCTGCACCGCCAGCGCAGGCAGCACCAGCGCGCACCACAGGGCCGACCACGCCAGGTCCACCAGATCTGGGGCCAGCGCCGACACGTCCGCGAACCACACGTACCCCAGGGGCGTGGCCGCTGCCAGGGCCAGCACCACGGTCACCCCGGCGGCCAGGAAGGTCGCGAAACGGCGCAGCGCCACCACCGCTCCGGGGCGGTCCGCCAGGGCTACGACGACTTCGTTGAACGCGAAGCCCAGGCTGCGCAACAGGAACACCACCCCGTTGACCACCGGCCATGCCGCCAGCGAATCGATGGCCCGAGGCATCCGGCTGACTGCCGCACTGGCCAGGGGCATGGACAGCATCGTGATCAAGGGGGTCAGCGCCAGCGGCAGGTAGAAGCGCAGGAACGCGCCCAGCGTCAGAGGCGGCGTGGCAGCCGGCGCGGGAAAGACCAGATCCCGCAGGATTGGACGTACTACGATGCTCATGAACACGGCTTCCACCAGGACGCCCGCGGCCACGGCTGACGCGCCGACCACAATGCCCGGGATGCCTCCGTGCAGCAGGCCCAGACCCAGCACTGTCACGTTGGCCGCCAAGCGCAAAAGGGTTCCCAGGCCCACGCGCCCCGATCGGCCGCACCGGATCAGGACGCCCTGCTGGTAGCGCCGGTACGCGATGGACCCGGTCCACGGGGTCAGAATACGCAACCCGATCCGGGCCGGTTCCAAGGTTTCGGTGGGTACGCCCAGCCACTGACCAGCCACGATGTCGAACAGCGGCGTGAAGGCCACCAGGGCATGGATGGCCGTCAGGATCGCGACCGAAACCCACATGAACCGGCGCAACAGGCAATACGACGCCCGGTCCCCGGCCAGGGCCGTGGACGCCGACAGCAGCATGATGATCGGGCCTTCGATGACCATGGAGATCGGGAAGACCACGCCGCCATATGCCGCCAGCGATATTCGGGGATCGGCCAGGCGGGCCATTGTGGCACTGACCAGGGGCAGTTCCAGGCCCATCATCATCCAGGACGCGGCCAGGGGCCACCAGGTCCGGAACACCACACGGTCGTTCACGATAGGTGCAGGTGCGTCGGGGACGGACGAAGACATTCGGACAGGGGTAGCGGACACGTTTTCGCCCGGTTGCAGGGGTGGCCCGGACCTCATGCGCAGGGGCGCGGGCGGGCCGGAGGATACCACGGGGAGGCGGGGGGCGCCTGGGACCCCGAGTGGGCGCACGAATCCAGGCCAGCGGAACAAGACGGTGGCCAAGGATGCAACGATTTTAAGACGATGGAATGTTGACGAACTACAAAGGTCGTCGCGTGGCTCGGGTCATCCAGAAATCCTGGAGGTACTTCTCGTGCCGACGCACGCCCAGGGCCAGTCCCAGGCCTGTTTCAAGGGCCGTGATGAAGCCCGTCCTCGTGTTGAGGTCCCAAGTGGACAGGCCGGACCGTTCCACGACGAATCGAAGGTTGCTTCGCGTGGTGTCGGTGGCAAGTCCCGTCAGCGCGGCCGCCAACCGTAATCCACCTGGGTCGAGCGTACTCCTCTCGGGACGGTCTTTGCGACGTAAACGGGGTGCCAGCGGTCACTTGCGAGCCGCATTTCGGCAAAATGGCCCCGTGCCACTCGGGAAGGGGCGGGGGGGTGCCCGGAGCGGAGCCGGCCACCCCGACCGGACCCCTCACCGGATTGGTGAAACTCCGACCGCGGCATGATCAATGATTTCAAGATGTAGAAAATTGTGACGGTGGATCACGGCCGCGCTATAACATCGCGATGCGAGGCCACACCCCGGGCGTTACGAAGTCCGCGGGAGAAACGCAGTCGGGTTCAGACGGGGCACGGGACGGCAAGGGGGGCGGTGAGTCGGGCACCCTACGTCGGGTCGTCCCACTTCGACGGGTCACGCACGATGTCGCAGTCGACGTAGGGCTTGCCCGAGGTATTGCGCAGAGGCGACCAGCAGGTCTCGAACACCAGCGCCAGGTCCTCGACCGCAAACCAGCATTCAGCCTGGTCCGCGGAACAAGACGGCGGCCGGTATCCACCCAACTCACCTTCGGGGACCGACGCGGCCCAGGGGTCCCAGTAAGGCCATGCGGACATCTGGTCCACAGCCTGGGCATAGTGACGCTGGATCCGGCGCACGTCGTCCCAGTCCAGGGGGTAGCCAAACGTCGCGCTGTCGGCCAGGTACACCGCCAAGTCTCGGGACCAGCGGTCCGGCGGGAACTGCATGTCCTTTTCGGGTATCGTACGATCCTTGGCAATGCGCTCATCCAGTCCGTCCAGCAACAGCACCGCGTTGTCATCCCGGTTGACCAGGGCGTTGCCCACATGGGCCAAGTGAAAGTACCGGCAGATCCGCTTGTTGTAGGCGTTGCCGACAAATGCGATATCGTCGTAAGCGTTGGGCTCGCCGCGCGCACAGTCCTCGCGGACCGGCCGGTGGTACGCGATCAGTTCGGCACCACGCCGGGCATTGCATTCGCCTTCAGGGATCACATCGCGCCAATTGATGAACGACGCCAAGTCGCCTTGCTGGCCGTCAAGGTTTTGGTCGCCGGTAAATCCCGGGATATACGGATTACCATCGGCGTCCTTGGTCCGGATCCGGTAGTCCGAATCGACGATGTCCTTCGCGAAGGCCTCCATCAGTTCCAGCGCTTGGCCGCAAGCTTCCTTGACCGGCGTGTCCGGCGATCGGTCTGCCGCATAACGCAGGAACGGCATCATCCGGAACAGGTGCGGCACGTCGTCCTTGGAACGCATGTTAGTGACCCACATTGGGCCCCAATAGGGGTTGTCCGCGTACTGGAAACGGTCGCAATTCCAGCGGGTATAGTCCGAAAACCAGCCTGACACATCGACTGCCTTGTGCTTGCCGTCGTGGGTCAGAAACATGTGATTGAACGCCACAATGTTGCGGGCCATCAGGTGCAGCAACGGGTCGTCTGCGTCACGGACCATGCCCAGCATCGAGGCCGACAGTCCCTTGCATAATTTTTCGGACGCCAGTGCGGCAGTCGCGTCACCCACCAGCAGGTACGCCGAAATCACCTGGCTGATAACGTGGCTTAAAGGGATGTGCAGGTTATGGCCGCCGTCGTTCAGGTTTACCGGGTGGTAGAACGTGACCAAATCGCCTTCCTTGCGAAAGTGTTCGTTGTACCAAAACTGCCAGTCAGGCAGGCCGGTCGATGCGTCGACGCCATGAGTCGTGTACAGCACGTAGTCGAAGTACCGGACATTAAGCAGGAACTGCAACACCTTGCGCGTGAATGCCTGGGTGTCGGCGTCAGACACAGGTTCGCCCAACTCGGGACGCTCGAACGTCACGTCCAGCGTATTCGGCAGGCCCGGCGCCTTGGCGAGCGATCGTCGCGCGGTCGCCAGCCAGTCGGCAAGCGCGTCCTTGAACGACGCGTTGAATCCGGGGACGTGGCTGCTGCCTATCATCTTCCATTGACCCACCCGGGTGCCGTCGGCGCATTCCGGACAGTCCATTAGGTGCGTCTCGGTACCGCCGACGTTGAAGTCGAAGTCGACCGGATCGCCCGTTTCCACCGACGGCGTGCAACCGTTGAAATCACGCCACCGCTCGACCAGCGTGTCGCTGCCGATGTAGGTATGCCCATTTATAGCCCCACCTTCGTAAGCGATGACGTCGTCATTGGTCCCGTGGATTGCCAACAAGGATACGGGTCGCGCGGGCGTGCATGGTACGTCTTCGTTCGGAGACATCGAACCGGAGATCGACACGATACCGGCCACAAGGTCCGCCGCCTCACAAGCCATGCGCGTTGTCATGAAGCCGCCGTTGGAGTGGCCGACCAGGAACACACGGTCAGGGTCGATGGACAGGGTCGCTTTGGCCTCCTCGATCAGCCCACGCAGGTACGCGACATCGTCGACATCGGACCCGTAGAAGTTGCAGCAAGGCGGCCAGGCGTTCCAGAACTGGGATTGTTCCTCGTTGACCGTACCATCGGGCAGGACCACGACCAGCCCGCGGGAACTAGACCGCTGAGGTAAGCCCAGAAGCAAGTCAAGGAAGTCGCCACTGGAACCGAGGCCATGCAGCGCGATGACCAGCGGCCAGGTCCGATCGGGACGGTATCCCGCAGGAACGACCACTCGGGCCGATCGTTCACCGCCCAGCCTCTCGGGGATCGTTACGTCGAACGACCACACGTCGGACGGGCCTTCGTCGCCCTGCACGTCCGGGTGCGCCAGGATATCGGTGCCAGGGTCAGACGCCACCTCGGCCGACGAAAAGTCGTCCCCGTCGTTGCCGCCGGGATCCACCAAGGCATCGGCCGGGGGCAACACGTCGCCCTGCAATGCGTCTTTCAGGCCCCCGCCTTCACCGTTACAAGCCGCGCACGACCACAAGACAAACGCGGCGATGACGGTCGAAATCGGCAAGGACCACTGGTTGCAAGTGTGACGTGTCACGGGGTCTCCTTCGTGGACGGCCGGCGAAATGGTGTCATGGATCCCCCCGGCCGATCAACCCTTCAGGGCACCCCCAATTCACCTATTAGGTAGTCACCACGGTCGACGGATAGGCTAGCTTCCGGGTGGATCGTGGGAGGAGACCACGGATTTGAAACCCGTTTTGGCCCGTGTGTTTGCAAGGACCGCAGCCCTCTATCTGGATAAAGGTCGGGTTCAATGCTTGTCGAAGTAGTCCTGGTGGTATTCCTCGGCGATCCAGAAAGCCCCGGCCTTGGTCACCTCGGTTGCGATTGGGCGGTCCCATTTGCCAGAGGCGTTTGCAGCCTCGATGACGTCGAGCGCTGTTTGTCGTTCTTCCTCGGTCACGTAAAAGATTGCTGAACGATACTGGGACCCGTAGCCGATCTTCTGGCTTACTGCGGTCGGGTCGTGGGTCTCAAGAAACCGTTCTATCAGGCGTGCGTAGGGCGTGACCGAAGGATTATAAAGGACCTTGACCGACTCGGCGTGGCCAGTGTTGCCGGTCGACACCTGCTTGTAGGTGGCGTTTTCTACCGTGCCTCCGCTGTAACCAACCGTTGTGTCCAAGACACCGTCGATCTTCTTCAGTTTGTCCTCGACACCCCAGAAGCACCCGCCTGCGAGGATCGCGACAGCGAATTCCTGGTTGTAGGGGGTGTCTGCTTCCACGAATGAAGCGTCAGGACCGGCAGAATCTTCACCTGGTTCGGCGGAGTCGTCGCTGGACAAGCCCTCGTCATTGGGCAGGCCCTCGTCATGACAGGGGCAGGAAATCACGTCTGTTCCAGAATCGGCTCCGTCAGAAACCGGAACGCAGGCCAGCAGCCCGAACAAAAAGAGGGGCGTTAAGATGCTTTTCATTTCGAGAACCCTCATTTGAATGAATCACCCTCGCAATCCGCTTTTACCGGATCTCGCAAAAGGTTGCCTTCTGGTTTGGTGTCCTTTCATCATTACAGAGTGTTGCCTTGCCGGGGATGCTTTTTGGGCTTTGTCACTTTTGGTCGTTGCGGCCGTGCATCCCCAGCACGTCGATCCGTAATGGCGTACACACGTCCGACGAGCCGTGGCCCTTCCGGATGCTCGAATGCGTGGGTTCATCATTGACGATCGGGTTGTCGGGCCAAGACAGACTTGCTTGACCCAAACCCCTTCTTGACACATATGCACCCGAACCCGTACAAGAACCTGCCGCCGGTTGTGGGACGGCAGTCGTCACACGAGGTCGCCATGCGCCGCGAATACACCTTGTCGTTCCTGCTGTTGGGGGCCCTTGTCCTGGCCGCGTGCGAACCCGGGATCGATGGGGCGACCGCATCGGCGACCCAGATGCGGCCGATCGTCAACGGAGAGAACGAGGAAGGCTTCCCGGCCGTGGGCGCCCTAGTCATCGTCGTCCCTGGGTGGGGCTACTTCGGCAGTTACTGCACCGGAACTTTGATCGCCCCAGAATGGGTGCTGACCGCGGGCCATTGCGTCACCTCCCAGCAGGGGGGATGGCCCATGATCCCGGGCATCGTTCAGTTCTACATCGGGAACGACGCACGGGCCAGCGCCCAATCCGGCGGACCATCCAACGGTTGGATGGTCCAAGCCGAGGAGTTTTTCGCCTTTCCGGACTACGACCCCGAGGGCTTGGTCGGGTTCGACGACGTGGGTCTAGTGCAGCTATCCGAGCCGATCACCGAGGTCGAGCCGATGCCCCTTAACCTGGCCGCGCTGGGCGGTGCTGACCTGGAAAGGCCGATTCGCTATGTCGGTTTCGGCGTTTCGAACGGGGCGACCCAGTCCGGCGGCGGGCTCAAGCGGACCACGACCCTGCCCCTGGGCTGGCTGACCGATGAAACCTACCTGTCGGACCAAGAGGGTTCGGGAACCTGCTTCGGCGACAGTGGTGGGCCGGGGATGGTGGAGGAGGCCGGAAAGTTCCGGGTGGCAGGCGTGGTGTCCGCTGGGACGTCCCAATCTTCCACCGGCACCGACCCGTGCGCAACGGGCACCGGGTACTACATGCGTGTGGATGCCTTCGCATCGTGGATCGCCGAGGTGACCGGGCTGACTTTCCCTCCTTGCGCCGGGAGCGACCAATGCCTGTGCGCAGATGCCTGCCGGGCTGACGGGACCTGCGACAACATGGCGTGCCGGACGCGGACTTGCAGCGAGGGACTGGGGTGCCTGGCGGCCTGCGACGCCGGGGACCAAGGGTGCGCCCTGGACTGCCAGTTCCTGGCCGCGCCGACCGCCCTCGTGGCCCTGCGCAGCGCGTGGTATTGCGTCGATGCCGCGTGCCCCGCGGGGACGCCCGACCGGCTGACCTGCGCGAACGACGCTTGCGCCGCCAAGCTGGACAAGTGTGTGGGCGACGCGGCCCTCTCTGCGGATTGCGTGGTTCTGGCCACCTGCCTGGAAGGCTGCCGCGAAGGGGACGATTTCTGCACCGATGCTTGTGAGCGGGTGGCCTCGGACGAGGTGAAGGCGTCCCAGGCGGAGATGGCGGACTGCTTGGCGACGCAGTGCGAAGTGAACGCGGACCGTGCCGGGCGGATGTCGGAGTGTGCCGGCACGTACTGCCGGAGCGTGGTCGATGCCTGCTTTCCGCCCCAGCCGTGCGACCTGACGGGAGGCACGTGCCCCGAGGGCGAGGCGTGTCGCCCGGACGGGGAGGGCACGACCTGTAAGGCGTCGGACGGGATCGGGCTGGACGATGTTTGCGATCTGGGCCGGGATGCTTCGTGCATGGACGGGTTGGCGTGCGTCGTCGAGGGCGGGACCGCCACGTGCCGCCCGATCTGCACGAATAGCGACGACTGCACCGACGGGGATCTGTGCGCCGCGGGCGAGGGGCCGGCGGGCCTGGGGCTATGCCGGCGCATCGACGACGATGGCGATGCGGACCGCGACCCGGAACACGATGAGGATTGCGGGGTGTCCGAGGCAGGCGGCGACACGGGCGGTTCTGGCGGCTCGGGCGGCGGTGGGTCGAACGGGTGTGCGGCGAGTTCAGGCGGGGCGCCGCTAATGCCCTGGACCTGGATGCTGTTGCTGGCCGGTGCGTGCGGGGTGGTCCTTGGACGGCGGCAAAGGGGATGAATCCACGGGATGCTTGATGCGCCGAGGGCGTCGCTTTTCCCTACCCCGAATCGCGTCATCAGAAAATCGGCTGCGACACGCAGGGTCCC
>CAZHDQ010000048.1:0-10927 GCA_964531595.1 uncultured Anaeromyxobacteraceae bacterium | reverse complement strand
GCGGAGCCGGCCACCCCGAACGGACCCCTCACCGGATTGGTGAAACTCCGACCGCGGCATGATCAATGATTTCAAGATGTAAAAAATTGTGACGGTGGATCACGGAACGAACTGGTCCGCGGAAAACGGGGCGTCACGCCCGACAAGGCCGTTGACCCGTTTTTCCATCCGAACCATTAGTGATTACGAAAAACCTGACAATACTGACCGTTAGCGAATGTGGCTGAATAAACTTGCTTCGTTCGCCCGAACCTCGCGCGCGGCGACGAAAGCCTCTAGCGTGCCGGGGAACGGCGACAGCGCCCGCTCGATAATCCCCAGGCTGTAAGCGATCGCCAGCCCATAGTTCGTCACGGCGACGCCCTGCTCGCGGCACTTGAGCAGTCGATTCAGCAGGGCGCGTCGGTTCCACATACACGCGCCACAGTGGATGATCAGCCGGTACGGCGACAGGTCCTCGGGAAAGTCGTGCCCCTGGATCTGCTCGAACACCAGTTCCCCACCCACGTACTCCGTCAGCCATCGCGGGATCTTGACCCGACCAATGTCCTCGCTGATCGGGTGGTGGCTGCACGCCTCGGCCACCAGCACACGGTCGCCTGCTCGCAGTTCTTCGATGGCCAGTGCGCCCACCGCCATCGTCGTCAAGTCGCCCTTGAACCGCGAGAACAAGATGGAAAACGACGTCATCGGCACGTCGAGCGGGGTGTCCGCGGCGACGCCCGAAAACGCCTGGGAATCCGTTACGACCAGCCGAGGTGGACCCTTCAGTCGATCCAGAGCCGTGCGCAACTCGCGATCCTTTACGACCATGCAAAACGCGTCGTGGTCCAACAGGTCCCGAATCGCCTGCACCTGAGGCAGGATCAGCCGGCCCTTGGGTGCTTCCTTGTCGATCGGCACCACCAGGACCGCCATCTCGCCCGGTGCCACCAGGTCGCCCAGAATCGTTGGGTTGTCCACGAAGTCTTGTGGCGCGGACGCCAACAACGCGGCACGCAGATCCTGGATGCCCCGTCCTTCGGTAGCGACCGTGCGCACGACGGGCACGCCTTCGCCCGCCAGCCGCGCGACCTGGTCCGCCGGGGCCGGTGCGACGTCGTCCTGATTGAATACTGCGATCACAGGGACCTTGCGCGCCCGGAACTCGGTCAGCAGTTGATCCTCGAACGCCCCCCAGTCGCCGGCCGCCGCGATTACCAGCGCCAAGTCGGTCCGGTTTAGCACCTGGCGCGTTTTGGCTACCCGCAGCGCGCCCAGGGCACCTTCATCGTCGACGCCCGCCGTGTCGATGAACACGACCGGCCCCAGCGGAAGCAGTTCCATCGGCTTTTCGACCGGGTCTGTTGTCGTCCCCGCGAGGTCCGAAACGATCGACACCTGCTGCTGTGTGATTGCGTTGAGCAGGCTGGACTTGCCGACGTTACGCCGGCCGAATAGTCCGATGTGCAGCCGCATGCCTCGCGGCGCCCCCTGGTTCATCGTCCGTTGCCTCTTTTAGTGTCGGGCGGCCCTTCGCCGTTACAGGTGTTCGAACACCATCTTCTGGACATGTAGGCCGGGGATCGCCGCAAGCTTGGCCATCATCGCGTCCGTTTCCGCCAGGCCCCCGATCATCTCGAGGATCAACAGGCCGTTCTTCGAACAGCACTGCTGCCCTTCGGCCGTTTCATGCAGCCCCAGCCGCGTCTTGATGAAGCACCCGTACTCGCTCAGGATTTCTTGCACCGGCACCGCATTATCCAGCCGGTCCGTCACATGTATGCCTACGATGATGTGCCTGTCCATGCCTGCTCTCCTGCGTTTGGTGGCCTCTGGATTCTACACGTACACGTCGCGCTTGCCAGACCTCACCGCATCCACCAGCCTCCGAGCGGTCGCCCCCGCCTTGCCTTCCATGCCGCCCAGGACGTCATTGACCAACCGCTCGCCGATCTCTCGGGTCTCGGGCGACGCGTAATCCAACAGGTACTCGGCGAACGTCGACAGCCCGTTCGGGTCGCAGTGCTGCTTGATGGCGCCGGGCTTCGCCAGGTCCATGAAGTCCGCACCCGTGCGCCCCAGTCGGTAGCACCCGGTGCAAAACGACGGGATGTATCCCAGCATCGCCACATCGCGCACGACTTCATCCAGCGGCCGGTGATCCCCCAGGCTGAACTGCGCCGATTCGAATTCCTCCTCGGGTTCACCATCGGCATAGCCGCCGGGGTTCGTGCGGCTGCCGGCCGAGATCTGGGAAACGCCCAGCGCAAACGTCTCGCGCCGGATGTTCGCCGTCTCGCGCGTGGACATGATGATGCCCGTATACGGCACCGCCAGCCGCAAAATCGCCACCAACTTCCGAAAATCGACGTCCGAAAGGGCATGGGGTGGGTGCGACGCCACGTCCGAACCGATTGCCGGCTCCAGACGCGGCACGCTGATCGTGTGCGGTCCGACCCCGAATCGCGCTTCAAGATGCCGAATATGCTGGAGCAGCGCCATCGTCTCCCAGCGCCAGTCCCACAGCCCGAACAGCACGCCGATGCCGACGTCGTCGATGCCGGCCTCCATCGCCCGGTCCATCGCGGTCACGCGCCAGTCGAAGTCTCGCTTCTTGCCGGACAGGTGGACCCGAGCGTACGTGTCGCGATGGTACGTTTCCTGGAACACCTGGTACGTACCGATGCCGGTCGCCTTGAGCGCCTTGAACTGGTCCACATCCAACGGAGCCACGTTGGCGTTGACGCGCCGGATCTCGCCGCGCCCCGACTTGACGCTGTAGATCGTCTCGATACACTTCAAAATATAGTCGAACCCCTCCTCGGGGTACGACTCGCCCGCCACCAGCAGCGCGCGTTTATGGCCCGATTCCACGAGGATCCGGACCTCGTTCGCCACCTCTTCCTGGGTCAACGCGCGCCGCTTGACAGACCGGTTGCGGGACCGGAACGCGCAATAAACGCAGTCGTTGCTGCACAGGTTCGAAACGTACAGCGGTGCAAACAGCACCAATCGGCGCCCGTAGATCGTGTCCTTGGCGAACCGGGCCGTGTCGAACAGTTCGCCCAGCAGTTCGGGGTCCGAGATCCCCATCAACACCGACACATCCGAGTCGTTCAGCCCATGCAGTTCGCGGGCCTTGACCAGCACCTCCCGCACATGGGCCGCACTGCGGTCCTGGCCAGCCGCCAGCGCGGCTTCGACCCCCGCCTCGTCAATGAACCGTTCAATCGCTTCCGTATTTGCCATCGCGGCACCCTCCCAGGGAGGCGTTCAGGCCTTGCAGCCCGTCGTCCCCTTACGACCCGGTCCCCTCTGTCACGCCCCCGTTGGGCAGCGGCTGGGGGATCGAAAACCCGAATTCGGCCCATGCCCCTTCCTGCGACTCGGCGAACACACGGCCGCCATGCAGCCTGACGATCCGCGCCACCGAGTACAGGCCGACGCCTGTGCCCTTTTGCCGCCGCAATTCGGCGGTGTCCAGTCTAGAAAATCGTCGAAACAGCCGGCCCCGCTGGCTTTCGGGGAAACCCGGCCCTTCGTTATGCACTGCCAGCGTGAACGAGTCACCCCCGCGTAGCGCGGTCACGCCCACCCGGCCGCCATCGCGACCGTACTTCACACCGTTGCCTATCAGGTTGACAACAACGATCCGCATCAGATCGGCATCTGCCTGTACCGGCATCGGCCGCGGCATGTCGATGTCGATGGTCATGCCCTTGGCGTCGGCATCGCCCCGCATTATATCAACTGCGGTGTCGATAACCTCGCCGGCCAGGTCCAGGTCGTCGCGGGCATTAAGCGCCAGGTCACCCTCCAGGCGCGCCAGGTTCAGGTAGTCGCCCACCAGACCCAGCAGATAACTGCCCTTGGCCACCATTTTGCGCAGGCGCTCGGCCATCGGTGGGGCCAGTTCGCCAGCGTACCCGTCCAGCATCATCTGGCTGTCGCGCATCATCGACGCGACGGGGCTCTTCAGTTCGTGGGCCACGAAGCCCAGCATTTCGGTGTACGCGCGGTTCGCATCCTCCAGTTGCCGGATGCGCCACGCCTTCTCGACCGCCTGGGCCAGTCGTTCCCCGATCGCCAGGTGCATCTCGACTTGGTCCGGACCGTAGACATCGGGCTGCCGCGTGCTGCGAAACAACAGGGCCACGGTCCGCCCATCGACGACCAGTGGGCACGTCATGCTGGAACGGACGCCCTCACGCACCAGGAGGCGCGTCGAGCGGCTGCCGGGATGCGCCTCAAGGTACGCCGCCAAATCGCGGATCACGCGGACCTTGCGCCCGGACGCCAAAGCGGCCAGCGAACTGCCAGCCATGTCCTCGCCGTAACCGCCGCCCAGCAGGACCGGCTCGTACTCGGCCCGAACCCAGCGCGACACCACGCGCGCACCGTCGTCCTCGACGAATGCCAAGCCCACGCGGTCGCACGGGCACAGGCCGCGCGTTTCCGCGTAAAGCAGATCCATCACGCTATCTAGCGAAGGCGCCGCAGCGATACGACGGTTGATCGAATTCAGAGCCGCACGAGCAGCCGGCAAAAACGTGTCGGTCGCGACCGGCCCATCTGGGATATCGACGTAGGTCAGATTGTCGCCGACCAATGCGGCCACTCCCGTCCAATCCCAGAAGCATTATCGGAAGGTCGAGCAGCGTTGGCAATGACTGGTGGGGGTTCAGGGTCTGATTCCGGACAGTATCGGGCAGACTGGTCAGTAAATCTTGAAAACGTGCGACCGTCGCTGGGTCATTCGTCCCAGGGGGCGCCATCCTGGTAGATCGGGGTGTAACCGCCGCCGTCGACGTCAACGAACACCGGGTTCGTATTCGAAAACGGCAACTTCCGGCTGACTGGTACCATCTGATGCGCCGGGTTCAGCGAACCTGCCATCGCGACGACGTACCCGTCTTCCACCAGTTCCAGTTCGAACGTCTCGTCCACGCGCAACGGGTCGGTTGTTTCTGTCGGCGTAAACTCCCGGACCAGGACGCCGTTGACGTAGACCTGGGCGAACCCCAACTGCATCCATGCCGGCGCACGCACCTGGAAGACGACATCGACCTTGCCGTCGACCGCCTCGACGAACTCGCCGGCCGACTTGCCGTCTACCGTGAGCGTCAACACCGGGCCGCCGATGACCTGGCTCTTGAACGCCTTCATCGCGTCGAAGATCTCGCTCTGGTCAATGCCCTCGGCCACGGTCCGACTGGATGGCACCAGGTTGCGCGGATTTCCGTAGGACCCGGCGAAATGGTGTTCGTCCGACCCGCCGATCGCCGCGATCTGGTAACCCCGGTTCAGCAGGTTGAACCACGCAGTGATGTTCTTGCCCATGATGACATCGATATCGTCGCCCTTGTTGTAGACCTCGACTGCATCCACCAGGGTCAGGTCCAGGTCGGGCATCGCGGCGGTCGGGTCCGATTTATCGTCGATCCCATAGGTCTCAAACGTCGGCCCGCCGCGGTACGGGTGGTTGACCGCGATGAACTCGCATTCGAATTCGTTGCGCGCCTGCTTGTAGATTTCCGTTGCCGTCAGGCCTCGGTCCACGTAGCCATCCTCGTCGTAAAGCGTGAATTCCACCGCGTAGTACGTTGGGTATGCAGGCGGCTTCAGGCACCCTGTCGCGGTCGTGTGGCCCCACAGCGGCGAAATCTCGCAGCCCAGGAACGAATGGACCAGTTCCTCCAGGCCCAGTTCCTCGATGGTCTGCTGGAACGACCCGAAAAAGTCGTGATCCGTCGGGTTCATGATGTCCACGCCGTTAGCGATCGCGTTGTAGACCCGATCCTCGGCCCGAACCGTGCTGTCGATGCTGCGCTCGCTGTGCTCGTGCGTGTTGACCATCAGGTAGCCGGTCGTGTCGACCTCCTGGACGATCTGCGCGTCGACTTCGGTGATATCCCCCGCCGTCACAGTGACGTTGCGCCGGTCGATACCCCAGACCATGCCCTTGGATACCGTCAGGGTGTAGTCCCCGGCAACCACCGGGAAAGTCCAGTCGCCGTCCCGCACGGCCTGGTACATCAGCGTCCCGGCAAGCCACGCGGCGTCGTGCCCACTTTGCAACACCGCGGCAGCAGTCAACGGGGTGTCGGCACCATCGGTCACGCGCACCCGCATGAAACCTGCGGGATTCGCAGTAATCGCGATAGGCTCGACCGGCGATTCATCGCCGATGACCACCGATTCGACCACGGCATCGGGCGCACCCGGCAGCCCCAGCACGAAATCGTACGTCCCGGCCGGCAGATGCACGACCGCGTCGCCCGTATCGTCCGGTACGATAGATGTTGCCCAACGCTTCTTCGCCGATTCCCCAGTGCGCCGCACCTGTACGTACGCATCCTTCATCGCCGAATGGACGTCGGACAGCGTGACTTTCAGAGGCACCGCCGTCCCAACCTGTTCCCCGCGCAGCGCCTTGACCTGCCCCACGACGTCCTCGATCGTCCCGTCACCCACCACCAAGTAGGAACGGACCGACGCCGACTGGCCCGGGTCGATGTCGAAGGTTCCCGACTCAAGCAGCAGCAGCGCATCGTGCGCCAGCAGAAGCGGCATGTCGGCCCCCGCAGGAACCGCATAGGCGTACGAGATGCCATCACCGCCGCCGGCCAGCCACCGCGTGTCTTTCTTTCCCGACAGGCAGTCGACGTCCAGCCCGCAACCGTCGTGGAAATGCACCAAACGCTTGCCCAGTTGCAGGAACTGGCCCAGCAACGCGTTGATCTGGTAGGAATTCGGATTGTGGGCCGTCGTGATGATCTCGATGTGGCGGGCATCCGGTCCAAGGATATAGTCAGTGGTGGCCGTCAGGTCGGTCGGGAGTGTCGGCAGGATCGAGTCGATCAGCGTCATGCCGCCCTCGGTGCCTTCGAACCGAACGATCGCGGTACCTGAGTACGTCCCATCGTCGACGACCTGCATCGATTCCGGCTTGAAAACGCGGCCCATTCCGACCATCGGGAACACCTCGAAGAATTGGTCCCCACCCGGTTCCCCGTCCGCCCGCACCCGGTCCGCATCAACCAATGCACCGCCATACGGCGAAAACAGGCTACGCTCCTGGTTGCGGACCACGAACCGTACGTACTTGTTTTGCAGCACGACGTCGCCGACCACGCCGGCCGCCATCGGGCCCTGGATCAACTGGGCCTGATCGGTGGACACGAAGGCCGTCGCGCCGTTTTCGTACAGCGGCAGTTCGCCCGGAACATCCGCTTCGATCGTATCCTCAACGGCATCGGGTTCCAGCGCCTCGACCGCGTCCTCAACGGCATCGGGCAGGCCGCCCGGGTCCGTCGCATCCTCGATGACGTCGGGCAGACCGTTGTCCATCCCGACATCATCAATCGTGGTGTCGCTGCTCGAGCAGGCGGCAAAAGCAAAAAGAATCATCAGGATAGGGAAAGTCATTTTCATCCGGTACGCTCCTGGAAAAGGCTGCCCCTATTTGCAAGGGCTTCATGACTTTATGGGAACGAATGGCTAACAATCAAGGTCGATCGCATGATTTCCGACACATCGTTGCAGATTCGGTAGGATGAGCGGGTACAGGCAAATGACGGAGAGGTCAGGATGTTTTGGCTCGGCAAGGAAATGGTCACGGTGCTGACGGTAGCGCTGGGCTTGGCGCTGGGCCTAGCAACAAGCGCGTGCAGCGGGAGCGCCTCGTGTGGCTGCACAGAGACGGGCACGGATGCGGTACAGGGCAATGACACTGCCGTCGCCGATCCTGGAACGACCGACTTGTTCAGCAACGATACAGCGCCCGACGCGCCCCCCGACGCGACACCCGATGCGACGCCCGACGCGCCGCCCGACGCAAACGACGACGGCGGCGACAACGGGCCGGATCGAGGGCCCTCGGCGGACACCGAACCCGATTCGACAGCGGATGCCGATGGGCAGGACGTCTTTACGCAACCAGCCTGCCCCGTCGTCGGGGATCCACGGGTCACAGGCATGCTGTCCTATGACGACCTGCAAGAGGTCTCGGGCCTGGTCGCAAGCCGGACACACGACGGCGTCTTGTGGGCCCACAACGATTCGGGTGACACCGCCCGCTTCTTTGCCGTAGATGGGTCGAGCGGCAACACCCTGGCCGAATTCGCAATGGTCGGCATCACAGCCGAGGACTTCGAGGACATCGCGATCGGACCGTTCGCTGGTGTGGTGGGGGACGCGCTGTTTTTGGCCGACACCGGCGATAATGGGGCGGCGGGGGGCCACGGGCGCGAATCGATCGTAATCCACGTGGTGGCCGAACCATCCCCAGCGGCGGCAGGCCCATCCGGTGAAGTCACGGTGGTTGCGTCGATCCCGCTGACCTACCCCGACGGCCCGGTCGACTGCGAATCATTCTTCGTCGACCCGCACACCGGCGATTTCTACCTGGTGGCCAAGGAGGTGGTCGACGAGGCGGCCGCCCGCGTGTTCCGCAAGGCGGCGCCCCACGACCCGCTGTCTGCCACCACGACGCTGGAGGAAATCGCGCGCGTACCCGCGCCGTTCGCCACGGGCGCCGACATCAGCGCAGACGGCGGCCTTATCGCGATCCGCACCTACTTCGGGGGCGTGCTGTACCTGCGCGGCGAGGGGCAGTCCGTCGCCGAGGCGCTGGCCGGCATGTCATGCGAACTGCCTTCGCAATCGAGTACATGGAACGACGCGCATGCCGAAACCCAGGGCGAGTCAATCGCTCTGCTGCCCGACGGGACCGGTTACGTGACCGTCAGCGAGGGCAAGAAGGACGACCCGACATCCCAGGAGCTGCACTTCTGGTCGCTTACGTTCGAGGATTGATTTTTTCGGGGACGCGGTTGCCGCAAATCCGGGCTACGGTTCCAGCAGGATCTCGGCGCAGGCGACGTCCCAATCCAGGCCACGGCAGTGCGCGGTGACGTCGTCGACCAACCGATCGTCGCGGGTCAAATCGGCCTGACAGTCCTTCGGGATCAGGCGCAGCAGGCGCGCCATCTCGTATTCCATCCAGGGGCCCACCTCGTCGCTCTTTAGCAGGTGCCCCAACTCGAACGGCCCCGCCAGCGGCTTGACCCGCAGGTACCAGCCCTGCTCGCGGCCTCCGTGCGCCACCACTTCGCCGGTGACCGGCGCCAGCACGCGCACAGACTCGTCACCCCGCAGGAACCTCCACGCCGTACCGTTTTCGTGGACCCGGCGGCCGATCTTCGGCAGTTTCGCCCGGGCCTCCGTCCCAACGACCTTCGCGCCGAAGTCGTCGATTCCGATCGTCACCGTGCCGTCGTCCTCGGGCCGTACCCACGCGTGCCCCCGGTGGAAGTAACGGTCAGGCGCCTTCCCGGCCTCGGCGGGCGCAGCGTCCAGCATCTTGCGATGGAATTCGCAGTGATTGCACTCGAATCCGTGGCGACACATCCGCTGTCCTGTCTCGCCAGCCAACTGGTGGCGACAGGGCCGGGCCTCGCTGCCCAGATCCTCGAACTGCGCCTCCCAGCCCACCTGGTGATAGCGATGCTCCCTGAACGTGCGCAATGATCGCACCACGGCAACCGTAACGGTTGTGGCGATCACGGTCACGACCGTGAAGAACAGGCCCAGGAAGATGATGGTCCCGGCGTTCCATTCGAAGCCGTACACCCATGGAAACATGGCGTTTCTCCCCGGCCGGCCCGCCGCCGGCCCGCGCGCGCCCTAGCCCTGCTGCAACTCGCGCTCCTGTGGGAACAGGTTGCCGTAGCGGAACGAGAACGAGTACACCAGCATGCCGTATGCAATCACCATCAGGAACGTGCCGGTTTCCTGCCAGGACGGCGTGTACGACAGCATTTCGTCGAACGGCAGCGTCGGCAGCGCCAGCGTCTGGACCGTCAGTACGTAGCGGTTGACGACGATGCCCAGACACGTCAGCGTCGCAGCCGTGAGCATCCAACCCAGTTTGGCGCGCAGCCGCTTGGTCAGGAAGATCGCCATTGGGAGGAAGCCGAATAACGCGACTTCAAGCAGGTGCAGCGCGGTGAAACCCGGCTGATTCGCAAAGAAGCTGCTCGGGTGAACGCCCAGGCTGGGCGCGGTGTCGCGGATCCAAAACAGCGTGTCGGCGGTCTTGAGCAGGACGTATCCCGACAGGATGTAGCCCGATATCTTCGCCAGCGACTCGTACACATCGTTCGTGACCAGGCGTTTGCCTGACACCTTCGACGCAACCCACGTCGTCAACATGATGAACGATGGGCCGGCGGCCGCCGCCGAAATGATGAACAGGAAGAATGTCGTCGGCCAGATGCCGAATGCCTCGCGGAACACGAACGGACGGCCGTTGAGCACGCCGTAAAGGCCGCCCAGCGAACCCTGATGGAAGAAGGACAGGAAAGTGCCCACGCCGGCCAGCACGTACATGACCTTGTGCAAGTTGAATTCGAACACCAGGAATGCCGGGATCTGACGCAGCTTACGCGTCTTCAGGAGGATCGGGAGGTACTCGATCATCAGCACCAGCAGGTAGCACGTTATGCAAAACGTGACCTCGGTCAGCATCGAGTGAACGTTCGGGTGCCAGAACGTAAACCACGCGCGCAACGGTTGGCCGACGTCGACCATCAGCACGACTACCGCGCCGCTGTAGCAGATCAAGCCGATCACGACCGCGCTGTTGATCACCGCCTTCAGTTCCTTCCGCTTCAGGATGTACAGCAGGAATCCAGTGAAAAACGCGCCGGCTCCCAGCGCGATAACCGTCAGATCCAGGAAGATCCAGGCCCCAAACGCAAACCGGTTATCCATATTTGTATGGTGCAAACCGTAGCGCAGACACAGGTATGCAGAGTAGAGCCCGAAGGCCAGCACCAGGGCGGCCCCGGCGCGCAGGTCGGCGGCATGCACCGCGGCGCCGGTCAGATTCTCGACGCCGTCGACGACGATGAGGTCGCCCGCGGCGTGCACGCGCGCGCCG
>CAZHDQ010000047.1:0-11053 GCA_964531595.1 uncultured Anaeromyxobacteraceae bacterium | reverse complement strand
GTCGGGATCTGTCTGACGGCTGCGGGTGCGTGGGCCGGCCGGTTGAAGACGATCGACGGTTCGATATAATCCGGAGTGGTTGAAAAGATTGGTCCAACCGGGATTATATTTCTTTGGCAGCGGGAAAAGGACCAGCCTGCGCCTATCAAGTCAGGGGACGACGACCTGTTGTTTGCGGCCCAGGGACACGCCTCCGAGGTCCGGGCCGTTCCGTTCGAACAGATCGTGTCGGTCGACGGCGTGTCGATGGATCGGTTCCGGGCCTTGTTCGGATATAACCTGTTCTACCGTACGATTTCGTCGCTAGAGGCCAGTCGGATTCGCGTCGCCAGCACCGGGAATTTTGTCGACCAGGTCGTCGCCACGTTCGCGCTGATTTTGATCCTGGCCCTGGCGGTCCCGCTGATGCTCATGCTGGTGTCCAACTTTCTCCCTGGCGAACGGCTGTCGTTTTCCGGGGCATTCGTGTTTACGATTATCCTGACGGCTGTTGGGATGGGCTTTGCGCTAGGTTCTTCAGAATTGACCCGCATGTCCGACATCCTCGCATCCGGCGGGGCCCAGTTGGGGCTTACGCTCATTTTGATGCTGACTATCGGCGGCGTGATGCATGTGTCGACGCGATACGGCTTCCTCCAGGGGTTGGTGTTCACTGTCGTCGCGGGGCTGGGGCTTATTCTGGCCCGCTTCGCAGTTGATACGGTGGCTCAGGCACTGATCAAGAGCGTTTGATAGCCGTGGGAAGTCGGCAGGTTATCCTTCGTCGCCATCGGGACCGCCGTCCAGTGGCGCCGATGCCTCGGTCTCGGCGATCAGGCGTGCCAGTTCTTGCTTGATCAGGCTTTCCGCCATCTCTGGGACGACCCGGCGTGCCAGTTCCTCAACGGTGGCCCGGGCCAGTTCCCCGACCTGTCGTTCAACCTCTGCCCGGACCAGTTCGGCAATACGGGGTTCGTTCGCCTGCGGGCTGACGGTGTGGGCCTGTAGCGTGGCTGCCTGCGCCTGCCCGTGCGGGGCCTGGCCGTTAAGGTGGTCCGTTTCGTCTGTCGAAGTCGTTGATGCTCCCAGGCCGAGTGCGTCCAGGAGTTCCCGGGTGGTGAACGGGACCGCCACGAAGCGGGCTCTGGTACCCTGGGGGTTTGATGGCTGGCGCGATGTGTTGAAAACAACCACGGCAGGACCGTCCCCGACCACGTGGACCAGCGCCGAAACGTCAACCCCGGCCAAGCGCAAATCTTCGGATGCCGCCAGGACCGCGACAGGTCGTTCGGCGACCGCTCGGCGCAGGGCGGACATGTCCTCGACCGCGACGGGTTCCAATCGTTCCTGGGCAAGTGCCGCGCGTACCATCAGGCGGATTCCGCGGTTTGCGGCCCACAGCGGGATTGTCCGGGATGCTGGCATCAGGGCCTTCCTCGTTCGCCCGTCCGCGTTACGGGCAGGCGCGAATACTCGGCTTCGTCGGTCATGGTGAGCCGTAAGCCGGGTTCTGTCCGAAGGTCCCGTTGCCGGAGCCTTCGTGGCGACCATTCCTCCAGGACGCACGTTACCGCGCGCCTCTAGCAGCCATACCCGGGGGCATCGGACGGGCAGCCCGCCCCCTGTTCGGCCTTGCTCCGGGTGGGGTTTGCCGACGCTCGCGTTGCCGCGTGCGCCCGTGGGCTCTTACCCCACGTTTTCACCCTTGCCCGATCCCTTTCGGGACCAGGCGGTCTGTTTTCTGTGGCACTTTCCTTGGGGTTGCCCCCACTGGGAGTTGCCCAGCACCCTGCCCTGCGGAGCCCGGACTTTCCTCCCGCGGTACAAGACCGCCGGCGGCCGCCTGGTCCACCATGACCGACAAGAAAGAATAGCACGCGGAAGGCTATTTCGGTATGGGCTGGAACAGTCCGGGTACCTCGCGCTCCAGTTCCTGGAGGGTCCCAAGTTCTCCAAACAGTCCCGATGCGCTACCGATGATCTTGAATGCGACCAAAGCCATCGTTCCCAGCAGCAGCAGCGTCGAACCGGCGCGGACCAGCCATGCCATGCGGTCCGCGTGGATGCGGCCGAAATCGTCCGCCAGGTCGGCCAGACCCTCGGCCAGCGTGCCGCTGCGTTCGCCGGCGGCAATCACCAGTAGAGCGTGCTCGGATAACAGGCCGGTGTCTCCCAGCGCCACGGCAAATTCGGCCCCCTGGTCCAGGCGCCGCGCGGTCGCAATGCAGGCTGCGGCGGCGGTCGGGTCGCGCAGCGAACGGGCGGTCATCGACAGCGTGTCGGGTACGCCGAGGCCCGCCGCGAAGCCCGCGGACATCCCGTGGAGCATGTCGGCGATGACGCCGCTGCGGTAGGGCCATCCCAGCAGCGGGATTGCGAACGCGATCCGTCGCAGCGGGGCGTCAAGGCCCAGTCGCCCCACGGCCCAGGGCAGCGCGGCAATTGCCAGTGCGACCAAGCCCAGCAGTGCAAGACCGCCCAACGCCTCAGCCATGTAGCTTGCGGTCCCGCAGCCCTCGAAAAGTTTGGGCAGCGGGAGCAGCAGGCTGGCCGATATCAGCAGGAACATAGGATAGGCTGCGGACTGAATCGCCCGCCGGCGCAATTCGATCGTCCGTTTCAGCCGTTCCGATAGGCGCTTCAGGACGTCGGGCAGGTTGCCTGTCCGCTCGCCGACCGCGATCCACCCAGCTTCCGCGCCCGGAAAAAGGCCCGGGTTGCGGGTGATCGTTTCTTGCAGCTCCAGGCCCGACCCCAGGTCCGCGATCATGCCGTCCAGCGTGTGCGCCAGGGGGCGGCTGTGGACGCCGCGTCGAAGCCCCTCCAGCGCCGCAGTCAATGACAGGCCCGATTGCAGCAGTCTCTGGAGTTGAACTACGATGACGAGGCGCGTCCGGGCTGGCAGTGTGGCCGGACCGCGGCGTGTGATCGACGCGAGCGGGGCCGCGGGTTTTTTGCCGGGGCTGGTGACGGGTACCGATGGCGGGGCTACTGGCAAGGTTTGTCCACCCCGCAAGAGTCCAAAAGAACAGAAATTGATGAAGTTTTACCCGGTGCAGTGTCGACCTCACCGTATCCGAATTGTCGGGCGACGCCTTCGAAGTTCATACCGTAGAGCAGGATCGAAAGGGTTCGGCGTGAGGGCAGCCCGGTCAACAGGACACCGCCCTCGGCATCCATCGTGGCCAGAGGCAGTTCGCACGGGAACGGGACCGGCGAAAGAACCTCGTTACCGAGGTCGTCGATCAGTGTGGCATGGATCGTCTGGACACCGTTGCTGCCGCATAGCAGACCGTTGCTAAATCCCCAGCGCAATCGTAGGGATGCGGGCTTCAAAGACAGTACGATCGGAGCCAGTTTCGTTTCCTGATTTTCGCGGATCCGGACACCTTCGACACGGCCCTCGAACTCGGCTTCTCCCGCGTCGGTCAGGCCCTCAAGCATGACGGTGAACCGGCCCGCGGGGATATCTGCCAAAGTTATGCCGGCGAACCCGGTGTCGCACGCTTGGGGCGGTGCATCCTGTAGCACGTCGTAGTCATCATCCAGCAATCGCACTCGCACAGTGGTGATGCCAGCGGCATCGCAGCCGGGGCCGCCCAGAATCCACGAAACGGCCAGCGAGCCGACGCCGCGTGCGTCGCTGCATCCCGCAAGGCCGATCGATAGGACCGAAGCGAGCACCGCTGAGATGTTCGCGAAATACCGCATGTCGACTCCTGTCTTTGACGCCCGGATTCGTACGCTCTAGGATTCTAGGGGCCAGGAGGCTTGCGTGTCAATCGAGCTACCCCGTCCCTTGGCCATTGCTACTATCGGGGCAGTCCTTTGTTTGGTGACCTTGGCGGCGGGTTGCGCCGGCCTGCCGCGGCGCGTCATCCAGGTCCATGCCGCGGGCGCCGGCCCGACCTCGATGGGCGGGTTACCCGTGTTTACAGGACTCCAGGCCCAGGCCGGTCGCGAGGACACCGCATCGAAGACCCGCAAAGACGCCGAAAAGGCCCCCAAGGACACCAAAAAGGACGCAGCGGCGGGACAGACCGTCGAGGCGCAGGCAGCACCCCCGCGCGCCGTGTCGGACCCCGATGGCTCCGGTCAGGCCGCTCTGGGTGAGGCGTCCAGCCGTCCTGCCGCATTGCCGCTGTCCATGGTGCCGGCGCGTGGCGTCGCGCGTGGGCGCGTAGTCGCGTCCGTACGGCGCTTGATCGGGGTGGTGCGTTCGTTCGACGAACGGTCGTTTCTGGGCCACGTCCTGATCATCAACGATGCGTTGCCGCTGGGGGAGTCATCGGTAGCCTACACCGCGGTAGCCCACCGCGACCGGGCGCGCAAGTCCGGGGCATGGGTGACGACCGAAAAGGCGCTGCCAGGAGACGTCGTCGTGTTCCCCTGCGGGTCGGGATGTGGCGCGGGTGCTGCGGACGGTCTGGCGGCGGGCTTCGTCGAGGAATCAGCGTCTGGAACCCTACGGTTCATCGCCTACTTTGACGGTGAGGTCCGCGCGTGTTCCTGGGGTAAAGCTGGGGGCGACGCCGTCCGGATTCCTAAGGTCGATGGCATCGTCCGCACGTGGCCTTAGCGGCGTTTGACGCCGCTCCAACCTGACGCCTCAAGGGATGATCCCCGTTTCCCGCAACGCGGCCCATGCCTGCTCGGCGATGTCATCGCGGGGCATCGTACCGTCAAGCACATGCGTCCGCCGGCCGGGGAACAGATCCAGGGATTGCCGGTAGGATTCGGCCACCTGCTGTAGTGTGTCCGGCGCTTCGAAGATGTCGGCGCCGGGCCGCGTATTCTGAATCCGGTGCCAACCTGTTTCGGCCGGTGTTTCCAGGAAGAACTGGACGTCAGGGGCAGGGGCGTGACGGTTGATGTCCGCGACCCAGGCTCGGTCCACGTCCAGGCCCTGGTAGGCAAGCGACGACAGCACGTAGCGGTCCGATATCACCAAGTAGCCCTTGTCCAGTAGGGGGCGGATCTCGCAGGTCAGGTGATCCATCCGGTCAGCCGCGAACAGCAGGGCTAAGGCCTTTCGGTCGAACGGCACTGGCGCCCCGGAAGCGGTCAGGCCGACCATCCGTCCCTTGAGAATCTGTCGGATGACTTGGCCGATGGGGCCAGTACTGGGCTCTGCCGTTACATGCACCCGGCAATTAGGCACGTCGCGGGTTAGCCGATCGGCCAGCAGTCGGCACTGTGTGGTCGTTCCGGACCCGTCCAGCCCTTCGAACACGATGAATCGCCCCTCGTAGCGCGTCGTCATGGTCCTTCCTCACACGGCATCCTGCGGGTAGGCAGTCCCCGCGGGCAATCCAGTTCCCAGTCCTCGGGTGCCAGGTCCGGTTCCCGTTCGACCTCCCGATAGCGGATCGATACCTGCGATCTGTCGGCAGGAGATTCGAACGCCATTGACCGGGGCAGGCATGTTTTGTCGAAGTCGGAAAAGTCGATCCGGAAGTCCAGCCTGCCCTCGGTTACGCGCTCGGCACTTACCACGATACCGTCCTCGCGAATCCACAACCGTACTTCCCTTTCGGGTGCAAGTCGTCCCGTCAGACGGTACGCCCCGACCCGGCGGTCGAAGCCAATCGCCCAGGGCCCAGGATGGTCGATGCCAGGGGGAATTCCGTACAGCGCGCGCACCGCTTCCTCCAGGCCAAGGCCCAGCGGCAGCAATAATCGCAGGTTGTCGCGGCAGGCGGGTCCGGTCAGACAGGCACCTGCCCCTCGTTCGAAGTAGGCCAGACCATCAGGCCCGGCTACCAAGGCGGCGACCAGGTCATCGGTCGGCGTCCAGGCATCGATCCGCAGGCGCGAACCAGTTGCGTCCGCCAGGATCGACAGGCGTCCACGTACCCGGCCCCGTTCGGATCGACCGGAAAGTCGCGCCTCGACTGCCAGCGTGCCTGGGTTTTCAGCCCTTGTCCGGACCGGGGCCAACAGGGCTTCCGGGTCTTCGATAGGATGGTCGGGTATCGGGTACAATGCCGGGCCACAACCGGCGCACACGAGGGCCAGTAGACCCGTAAAAACAAAGGGAATGCTAGACGGAAGCGGGCGGGGCAGGGTGCCCATCAGACCTGTCGCGGGAGCTTCAGCAGTTCCCGGACGTCGCGCTTGAAGCCGATGCGGTTGGCCGCGATCTCGCGCAGTGCCGTGACGGTTTCCTTGTTGGCCGTCTCGACCTGTGGCTTGGCCTCGTTGAGCAGCATCCGCGAACGTTTCGCAGCCAGCAGAGTCAGCGCGAAACGGTTGTCCACGGCATCCAGGCAGTCTTCGATCGTAACACGAGCCATCAGCCACCTCCAACGGCGCATTCTGGTGGATCTTCCATCAGAAGTCAATCCGGACGGATCGGCCGGATCGTCACGCCCGCCTCCCCGAACAGGTGCTTTGCATTGTCGGGCAGCGGGTAGGGGTGTCGGTACACGACCTCGATAATGCCGGCGTTGATAATCATCTTGGTACACAGGATGCATGGCTGGAACGTCGTGTAAATCGTGGCGTCCCGAAGGCTGACTCCGTGGTAGGACGCCTGGACGATGGCGTTTTCTTCGGCGTGTGAGCACAGGCAGTCGCCCAGGCCCGAGCCCGACGGCACCAGCGAGAGGCAGCGTTCACAGCCGCCCTCGTTACAATTGCGCGTGCCACGCGGGGTGCCGTTGTATCCCGTCGAGATGATGCGGTGGTCCCGGACGACGACGGCCGCGACGTGTCGCTTCGCGCAACTGGACCGCGACGCTACGACCTCGGCGATCTGCATGAAGTAGTCGTCCCAGGACAACTTTGGCAACCGGCCCACCGCCACCCGGAACAGCGAACGCACCTGCTCGGTCAGGGCATCGAGGTTTGAATCGTTGACCACTGTGAAGTCCGCCAACGCGATCGTCGCGACCAACTGTTGGGCCGCCGGGTCGCCACTGGCCAGTTCCCGCTCCTCGGCAGCCTGAAACGCCTCCAGGTCGATCGGATCACCTAGCCGGGCTCGCGCCTGCGCCCGATCGAACCGCGTTGACAGCGGTGCGTCTACCGCGACCAGGAAGAACGAACCCAGTGACCGCAGGAACCGGACCTCTTCGGGATTCCGGATCGAATCGACGACTTGGTTCAGGCCCGTGTTGAAACGCCTGGACACCCGCCGCGCGAGCACGTCCAGCCCCTCGTTTTGCCGCATTCGCCGGCCGGCCTCGATCAAGGCGTTGCGCGACTCTTCTTCTCCCTGGGCCTGGAGTTCCTGCCGTAGTTCGTCTGACAGACTGAAGTACTCAAATCCGCCCGCAGTCAGCACCCGAGCGACCTCGCCTTTACCAGCCGCATTTTTACCCGTCAGTCCTAGAATCATGTGTACCTCGCCGGTCGAAGTCCCCTGATGGCGCTGAATCCCGGGCGATCGCTTGACATGCCCGGATCGGGCCAACATAATCTGCCCGGTGTGGCCTGGGAGGCCGCTCGGCACCGGGATTCCAAGAGGGCGGAGATGAACAACAAGAACCAGATCCGGTTAGATGCCCCGTTCTTTTGCAAGAACACTCGGCTCGAGATCGCGGTCCAGAAGTGCTTGGACCAGTTCGTCGAGGCCAATGCCTTCGGTTTCAAGGAATCCTCCTGCTACAAATGCACCCAAGGGCAGCGCGTTCGCAACCTGATTGCGCGATCCTGAGCCCCCTCGTGGCGTTACGTCACCATCGGACGCCCAGATTCTACCCCAATCGCCCGTTCGTCACTCTTCCAGGACGCGCGAGATCCCCCGGTCGGTCGCCGCCCAGTCGTCGTCCACGCGGACGTGCAGTCGTAGCATCACCGGGCGGCCAACAAGCGTTTCGAGGTCCGCGCGCGCCGCTATTCCGATATCCTTGAGCATGGCGCCGCCACGACCGATGACGATGCCCTTCTGGGAAGTCCGCTCGACGTGGATGAGCGCGCTGATCCGCACGGCGGCCGGCGGCTTCGGCTCGATGAACTCCTCGATCGTGACAGCCGTCGAATAAGGCAGTTCCTGTCTGAGCGCCAGCATCAGTTTTTCGCGTACGATCTCGGCGGCCAGGAAGCGCAGCGGCCGGTCGCTAAGTTCGTCATCCGGGAACAACGGCGGGCCCTCTGGCACCAGCGGCAACAGCGTTTGCACAAGGTCGTCGACGCCGTCGCCGTTCGCTGCGCTGATGGGCACGATCGCGACCCAATCAGCAGCCTTGGCGTATGCGTCGATCAACGGCAGCAGTGTCTGCTTGGGCAGCAGATCGATCTTGTTCAGCGCGAGCACGGCCGGCTTACCTGCCGCCCGCACGCGTTCCAGGACCAGCGCGTCAAGGGCCAAGCAACTCACCGCGTCATTAGCGTCGGTCATCATCAGGATGGCGTCGGCGTCAGCTAGCGCGGCGTCAGCCTCGGCCACCATCCGGCGGTTCAGCGCCTTGGATGGCGCGTGGATGCCTGGGGTGTCGTGGAATAGTACCTGGACGCCAGGTTGCGACCAGATCCCCAGGATTCGGTCGCGGGTGGTCTGCGGCTTGGGCGTCACGATCGCCACCTTTGCCCCAATCAGGCGGTTCAGTAGCGTCGATTTACCGACGTTCGGTCGGCCAGCAATGGCGATCACACCGCAGCGGTGGGGGGATTCAGACATCGTTCACTCCTTGGGAAGGGGGATGGGTATTTCGGCCAGGTAACCTCGGACGATACCGCCGGGGTCGTGTAGTGGTTGCACATCGCCGCCCAGGCAGGCGACCAGGTGCTCGTGGACACGGTCGCGCTGGGCCGGTGTGCCGACTTCGACAGCCAGGGCGCCGCCCGGACGCAGGCGATTGCGGGCCGCCTCGACCAGCGCAAATGTTGCGTCCGTGCCGTTCGGGCCCGAAAACAGGCCGAGGTGCGGTTCGAACGCCAGGACGCCCGGGTCCATCAGCGATCGTTCGGATTCGGCGATATAAGGGGGATTGGAAACGATCAGGTCCGGCACTTCCTCGGCGGACAGCCCATCCAACAGGTTGCACGCCACCAGCCGTACGCGGTCCGACAATCCATGCGCTGCGACATTGCTCGCGGCCACCACCAGAGCGTCCTCGGACACGTCGGTTGCGACGATGCGCGCGTGCGGCAGGTTCGCAGCCAGAGCGCAGGCAATCGCGCCGCTGCCAGTGCCCACGTCTACGATGTAGGGTGTGCCGCCGTAGCACTCGCGGGCTCGCGCAAGTACCGCATCCACCAGTGTCTCGGTCTCGGGCCGGGGGATCAGCACTGCCGGCGATACAGCGATATCAAGGCCGTAAAAATCGCGTCTTCCCCGGATGTAGGCGACGGGTTCGCCGCGGGCCCTCCGCCGCACCGCCTCGCGTAGCGCATCCCGTTCCGCCAGTGTCAGTGGGCGTTCAGGGGCCAGGTACAGGTCCAGGCGGCGCACGCCAAGGGCATCGGCGGTCAACAATTCCGCGTCCAGTCGCGGTGACTCCGAACCGCGCTCCCTCAGGAAACGCGTCGATAACGGCAATACCTCGCCCACGGTCAGCGTGTTGCTCATCGAGGGCTCTCGTTAGAATCGGAGGCCGCCCGAAACGCGGCGATTGCCGCCTTGGTCCGCGATGCGACCGCGCCGGGTACCAGCAGCGCCGAGATCATCGCGATGCCCGATGCCCCGGCCCGCCGCAGGTCTGTAATCGACGCGATACCAATCCCGCCGATCGCAACGACCGGGATCGAGGCCGCCGCGCAGGCGTTGCGCAATCCTTCGATTCCCAGTGTCGGCCTGTCTGTCGGTTTTGTGGTCGACGCGAATATCGGACCGACGCCGATATAGTCGGCGCCCTGGGCGCTTGCTGCCTCGTCGGCTGAGTGTGTCGAGTACCCCACGATTGCGCCGGCCGGCAGTATGCGGCGGGCTTGGGCTACTGGCAGATCCCCATCGCCCAGGTGTACGCCGTCGCACGGTGTCACCGCGGCCACGTCGACCCGGTCGTTGACCACCAGGACCGGTGCCGGCCCGATCGCGTGTCGGATGTCCGAAACCAGTCTGGCCAGAGCGCCTGCCGGCAGTTCCTTGGCACGTACCTGGAACACCCGCACGCCCCCTGCGGCCATGGTAGCCGCTACAGCGGGCAGATCCCCGGGCGCCATTATGCCGGCATCCAGAATCGCGTAAACTCCAATCGGATCGGGCAATCGCATACGTCAGCCCTCCGGGACCACAAAACCGGCCTGGTCGTGTTCCGGCATTGGCTGGTTCATAGCGGTGGCCGGCCCCTCGTCGGCCAGCACCTCGTGGATGGCCGCCAGCAGCGACCTCCGGTTCAGCACGGACGCCAAGTGACGCCGCAGCGACACTGCGCCGCGCATGCCCCGGGTGTACCGTGATAGGTGCTTGCGGAACAGCCGCGCCGCCAGTTCGGGGTCGCGGCCCAGGTAGTCGGTAAACCGGTCGTAGTGATCCAGCACTGTCGCCAGCCACTGTGCCCGCGTCGGCCGCGGCGGCGGCGGGCGCCCCTGCCAGGCTGCCAGGAGTTCGCCAAACAACCAGGGGTTGCCGATTGCGCCCCGGCCAACCATGACGCCGGCGCAACCGGTCTGTTCCAGCATCCGCTTCCCGTCCTCTCCCTGGATGACGTCCCCGTTGCCGATCACCGGGAGCGGGACATGCTCGACCAGTCGGGCGATGTGCGACCATTCCGACTTGCCGCGGTAGCCCTGGGTGCGCGTGCGGGCATGCAGAGTCAGCGCGTCGACGCCGCAGTCAATCGCCATCCTGGCGACCTCCTCGATCACAAGGTGCCCTGTGCTGGGGCCCGACCGGAACTTAAGGGTAACGGGCACCGACACGGCGTCTCGCACCGCTCGCAGGATCCGAGCCATCAGTTCAAGGTCCGAAAGCAGCGCCGCGCCCGCGCCGCCGTTGGTTACCCTCCGCGACGGGCATCCGGCGTTGACGTCGACCATGTGGGCGCCGGCGTCGACGGCCATCTGTGCACCCCTGGCCATGACCTCAGGGTTGGCCCCCTCGATCTGGATCGCCAGTGGGTCGTCATCGCCATGTACCTTGACCCGTCGCCTTGCGTCCTTGGCCCCGAAGGTCAAGGCGATGGCGGGG
>CAZHDQ010000046.1:0-11136 GCA_964531595.1 uncultured Anaeromyxobacteraceae bacterium | reverse complement strand
CTGCTCATCGAGGACACGGGTGTCCACAACTCGAACGACCTGGTGGAGCGGCTTAAGCGGCACGGCGTAATCAAGCCGAATCAGCAGATACTCGGCATCCGAATCTCCGACGCCGAACGTCCCTGGCTGGACCCCGTCGAGCGCATGGTGTCCCAGGGGCAGCCTATCGCCATCCTCGCGGACAAGGGCCTGTGCTGCTTTCTGGACCCCGGCTTGGAGGTGGTCCAGTACCTGTTGGCGCACCACGCGGATCGGGTCGAACTGGTGCCCATCGGCGCGTCGTCCGCACTGGACGCGGCGCTCATGGTGTCGGGCGTGGACTGCTCCCAGTTCATGTTCATGGGCCACTTTCCGGAAACTTTCACCTGGCCCAAGGAATTGGTCAGGAAGGGCATACCCGCCATCGCGTACGTTCGCGGCGATTCCCTGGGCCTGTTCTGGGTCCAGGCGCGGCATTGGATTGGCACCGACCAACGGGTGCAGATGACCGTGCTTCGCAACATCCGGGCGCGGCTGCGACGCGCGTGGGCCCGGTTCGACCTGGCCGACGCGGCACCGGAATCAGACTCCCGGATCGAGGCCTTGATGCGAGGCCCCGAGGTGGCCGAAGGCACCTTCCTGCACGACTTCGTGGTCGTTCTGCACTTGCCGTGGATCGCGTCGGAGAGGCGCGCCGACTGATTCATTCCTCCGGCGGCGTTTCCGGCACCAGACGACCGGACAGGACTAGGCTGCCGTCCGGCTCCAGTCGCCCCGCGTCATGCGTGCGAAGCCATTCGCCGAGAAGCATCGCGTTGTCCAGGGGGGCGACCAGCCGATAGGAAAGCATCACGTTGCAGCCGGAAACTCGTATCTCGCCGTTCTCCGCGATTGCGACCTGCACGCCCTCCAAAGGAAAGCCGACATTTCCCGGCCGCCCGGTCTCGTCCGCCGGTTCCAGCGTCACCAGTCCACCGGCCTCGGCCACGCCGTAACTGCCGCGAACGTCGATTCCCATGGCCCCGAACACCCCGCGTGCTTGGCTGTCCACCGGTCCCATTCCGGACAGCACCAACCGAAGGCGGCCCCCGAACATCGCCCGCGCCCGCGGCATGCCGGCCGGCGCGAATAGGCGCGCCACGATTCGGGCCGCTCCGACGGCATCAAGTACGCCTCCGGAACGAAGCACGCTGCGAACCAGGAACCCGTCTAATCCGACCATGGAGCCGGCCTCGCGAAGCGCGCACGCCCCCAGGGTCGACAGTTCGTCCGCCAGGCACACCAGGACGGTCGGCTGGACCCGCCACAACCGCTCCATCAGCGACAGGTCGGATTCGGCCGCGTCGGGGACCGGCGGATCGTCGAGAATCGCTACCTCGGCGCCCGCCAGCAGACCCGCGTAGCATCCCGCCACGCGAAGAAACGGTCGCGTGGATGGGTGAAGTGGCATCCAGACGTCTTCCTCGTCGGAGCATAGCGCTCGGGCAAGGGCCATTCCCGTGGCGCACAGGTTGCGATTAGTAAGGTCAACGCGCTGGACCGGTCGTGAAACCCCGGCGGTCGGCAGCGACAGGGCCGGCGTCTCGGGACCCGATTCCTGGATCCGGGCCGCCACCTCGTCCGGGACCTCGTGCTGAGTTGCGGCGCCTGGTTCGACCTGTGCCAAGGGAAGGCAACGAACAGGACAGCCAACCCGTTCCCCTGCGCGCAGCACGGCCGGCACGACGTCGGGCGGTGCCAGTACCAGCAACGGGCCGGTCTCGACGAGGAACCTGTCCAGCGTGGCTTCGTCCCAGGGAGGTTGGAGCGGACAGGCCACCCCTGCTGCGACAATCACCCCGATCTCCGCGATCAAGGCGTCCGCCGAGAACGGGGCCACGATCGCGACGCTTCGTTCGCGAGGGAGTCCCTCCCGAACCAGCAGGGTCGCTACGGAAACGGCACCGCGCCACAGGTCGATCCACGACAGTTCGAATTCGTCCCTTCCCTTAAACACGCGCAGCGCCGTCTTCGGACCGTACTTCTTCGAACGGGACTGGATCAGTCTGGCCAGGGATGATGTCGTCATGGGGCCAAGGATAGCGGATTCGCGGGGAAGGGGAAACCGGGGCGGCGCGAGTGGGGTCCTAGCCGGCCTTCGGGTCCGCGACCTTACCCATGAACAGGATCGTACCGGTTCGGTCGTCCCGGATCACGAAGAAGAACGGCTGCGTCCCGATGAAGTTCGGCGTGATGCCCGCAAAGACCTCGATCGCGGTGGCGGCGGCGGCCTCGGTGCCCTTTTCGTCGACCTCGATGAACGTCTGGTGGATGACCCGCGAGATGCCCAGGCCCTCGGCGATACCGTCGAAGCCGCCCAGTTCGAACGCGGGGCCCATGCCCAGGGCGATCAGGGCGTCGCTGAGTTCCTTCTTGTACTCGATCTTGAACTTCGGCAACATAATGTCGATCCCGTCGCCTTCGACCACCGGAAATGTCACGCCGCTGAAGAACGCCTCTAACTTCTCGGCGGTCATCCCGTCGATGAATTCGTCGATGGTTTTTACGTCCTCGTAGCCCCACGGAATGACGCCGTAGAAGGCCACCTTGTCCCGGCCGTATGGCAGGCGCACCACGCAGTAATGGTCATCCGACGTGAACGCAAACGACGTCACCCGCTTGGGGAACTGCATCATTTCGACCTTGACCTTTGAATCGTCTGCGCGGGTGAAGTCCGCCTCGGAGGTGTCCTTGGGGTCGAACGGGTACTTCCAATCGGCCTTGAAGTACAAGGCGTTGATCAGGTACATCATGGTGCTGGGCGGGATCTGGTCGATCAGGTCCTGGATCTTACCGTTCGTGTGGTCTTCGACCCAACCGTTAATAGTGCTCAGTGCGTTGTCGCCCTGGAGGTCGATCGTGTACACCTCGCTGTCGAAGGCCGCGACCACTCCGTCTAGGAATGCCTGCTTCACGTTCGGCGCGAATGACTGGTCCATCCACACGGAATCTGCGATGGCCAGGATGACGTCGTCGTCGACGTTGCGCAGGCTGTGGATCAGGTCGTGCCAGGCGGTGCCGAGCACAGCCGGGTCGATCCCGTCGATTGTCAGTGTTGCGGCCATCGCCTCTTGGGTTGGCCCGGTGGCACCCTGGTAGACCATCGCCAAGGCGGTCGAAACCGACAGCGGCGAAATGAACAGGTTCGAACCGGCGGCCTCGGCCTCGTGAATCTTGCGAAACAGGTTCACCGCAAACGCCGTGTTCGCCGTGGGTAGGGCCGGATCGACGTCGTCCGCGAATTCATCCGATTCGAGGTAGCGCTGCACCTGGGTCTGGGTCTCGCCGCCCGGGTCCTCGACCGTTCCGGGGTCCTCGATGCCACCCGGATCGACCGCGCTGCCCGGGTCGCCTGACACGTCAGCGGCCAGCACGTCGGCACCCTCTGCGTCGCCTCCTTCGCAGCCCGAGGCGGCAAAGACCAGGGCAACGGCGGCGAACAGGGCCCATTGCATGTTCCTCTTCATGTGATTTCCTCCTTCCTGACTCCAAGTCAGATTATTCAGAGTTAGCGAAAACTGTGCCACCTAATATAATCCAACCAATCCTGGAGATCCCGGCGCACGCCTAGCGCGCACGCCTGGAAAAACCAGCTAAACAGGGACATGTTTGTCAGGTTAAGCGCCCAGCGAAATGAGCGGTCCTCCACCTGCTCAACATTGGCGGGGCTCGCCCGGACTTGTGCCAGGGGCTCTGTTACGGTACATCTTCCATCGGTTAAGGCGAGGGTTTTGATGACCCCGGATCCAGGAAAGTACGAACGGCCGGATCGGACGACAGTCTTGGCGTGGCTACGCGAAAACGATCCGGCGGCGCTCGAAGCGCTGTGGTTACAAGCGGACACTGTGCGGCGTTCCCAGGTGGGTGATGCGGTGCATCTGCGCGGGCTGGTCGAGGTGTCTAATCACTGTGTCCGGCAATGTACCTACTGTGGGATTCGTGCAGGTAACCGCGAGGTTAACCGCTATAGGATGACTGCCGAAGAGGTCGTCGGCTGTGCGCTGCGGGTCGCCGGCCTGGGCTACGGCACGATCGTGATCCAGGGTGGCGAGGATTTCGGCCTGACCGGACCGTGGGTCACCGACGTGGTTACGCGGATCAAGGCGGCCACACCCCTGGCGGTGACGCTGTCGCTGGGCGAGCGCCTGCCCGACGAATTGCGGGAGTGGCGCGAGGCCGGTGCCGATCGTTACCTACTGCGATTCGAGACTTCGGACATGGCCCTGTTCGACCGGATCCACCCGCCGCGTCATGGCCAGTCGGTGAAGCGCTGGGATTTATTGGGCCGGTTGCGCGACCTGGGCTACGAGGTTGGCAGCGGCGTCATGGTCGGCATCCCTGGCCAGACCTGGGGCAGCCTGGCCGATGACGTGATGCATTTCGCCTCGCTGGACCTGGATATGATCGGTGTAGGGCCTTACATCCAGCACCCGGACACGCCGCTGGCGACCACGGCCGCTGGTGGGCCGGACCAAGTGCCCGCCGACGCGACGACCGCATGCAAGGTCGTGGCGCTAGCTCGCCTTGTGCGCCCCGATGCAAACATCCCGGCGACGACCGCGCTGGGCACTATCGACCGTGCCCACGGGCGCGAACTGGGCCTGCACCGTGGCGCGAACGTGGTGATGCCGAACTTCACTCCGGATCGTTACAAGGCGAGCTACGACATCTACCCGGACAAGGCCGCGCTGGGAGATCCCGGTGAGGACCTGCCCGGTACGGTCAGGGAATTGCTGCGGCGTCTGGGGCGGACCGTTGGCCAGGGCCAGGGCAGCCGGGGTGGATGACCAGCGCCGGGCTGAGGCGAACTGGTTTCCAATATGGCGCCGGACACGTCTCCCGGGTTCTTGACCCCCTGCAGGGCCACCGATACACTTCGGCACGTTTCCCGCGCACGTCGGACACGACCGGCGCGCGTCACCCACCCGCGCCGAGGTGACCCAATGGTCGAAGTTGTCTACAAATCCCTGCGCGATTCGAAGGCCGCCCGCTGGACCGCGATGCTCCTGGTCTCGTTCGGCATGCTCTGCGGATACTACATGGCCGACGTGGCGTCCCCGCTGAAGCCGCTGATCGAGCAGCAACTCCACTGGTCCAGTTCACAGTACGGCCTGTTCACCAGTTCCTATGCGTGGTTCAACGTATTTTTGGGCATGTTGGTGATCGGCGGGATCATCCTAGACCGCTGGGGTGCCCGCGTCGCCGGCATCCTGGCTTCGTGCCTGATGCTGTGCGGTGCCCTGGTCAAGTGGTGGGCGTTCGACACGCCGGTGCTGGGCGGGATTGTCTGGTTCGGCTTCAACGCCCAGGTCGTGACCGCATCGCTGGGATTCGCCACATTCGGCATGGGCCTGGAACTGATCGGGATCACCGCGACCAAGATCGTCGCCAGGTGGTTCGAAGGCTACGAGATCGCCCTTGCGATGGGGCTTCAGGTCGCGATTGCGCGTATCGGTACGGGGATCGCGCTTGGCGTTGGCGCCCCGATTGCCAAGTCGTTCCGGGTATCGACGCCGTTTTTGGTCGGGGCGGTGGCGCTCGCGGCCGGGCTGGTGGTGTTCCTGGCCTACTGTGTGATGGACCGCCGCCTGGACGCGTCGGAACCGAAGCCTGCGCCTGGGGACCCGGGGGCGTCGAAATCGGCCGAAGAAGAGGGCCAGTTCCGGTGGTCGGACATCGGCGATATCCTCGCGAACCGTGGCTTCTGGTACATCGCCATCCTGTGTGCACTGTTCTACTCGGCGGTGTTCCCGTTCCTTAAATACGCACCCGACCTGATGGTCCAAAAATTCGGCGTGGACGAGGGCTTGTCGGGCATCATCCCGTCGTTGCTGCCGTTCGGTACGATGCTGCTGACCCCGGTGTTCGGGCGCTACTACGACGAGCACGGCAAGGGTGCCTCGCTGATGATTCTGGGATCGTTCCTGATCGTCTTGGTGCATGTGTTGTTCGCGATCCCGCTGTTCAACCACTGGCTGGTGGCGCTATTCGCGATGTTGCTGCTGGGTGTGGGATTTTCGCTGGTACCGTCGGCAATGTGGCCTTCGGTCCCCAAATTGATCCCGCATCGCCAGTTGGGAACCGCGTACTCGCTGATCTTCTTCCTGCAGAATTTGATTGCGATGATGGCCGCGCCGTACCTGATCGGGTGGCTGCTCGATACGTTCTGCGTCACGGGACGTGAGGTTGTGTCCAAGGTCGTGGACGGCGTGGCGCAGGACGTGCCAATCGTCAGCTACGACTACACGCTGCCCATGATGGTCTTCGTTGGTTTCGGGCTGCTCGCGGTGACCTTCGCGTGGCTGCTGAAGGCCGAGGACCGGAAAATGGGCCACGGTCTGGAGAAACCCTGCCACACGCGCTGATTGGTACGTGATTAGTTTGGTCTCGAAGCGCGCTTAGGGCGGCCCCAGTCGTTCAAAGTGCCGCTGCACGCATACGGGGCATCCATCGCCGTCGGTTCGGCGGGGCACGCGTATCTCGGCCCAGCGGTTCGCCCACAGATCGATCGTCAGCAGCGTCGCGCGCAGGTTGTCTGGTCGCCCCGCCAGTATCTTGATGCCTTCCGCGACCTGAATCCCGGCGATGACCGCCACGATCGCGGAAAGTACGCCGTGCGTGACGGCCGTTGGCGTCGTGTCGGGCGCGGGTTCTTCCTCGATCAGGCACTCGTAGCAAGCGGTTCGTCCAGGCAGGATCGTGAACTGTTGGCCGACCGTGCCAAGAATCCCGCCGTGGACCCACGGGATACCCAGGCGCACGCAGGCTTCGTTGACGACCATCCGCAGGGCATAGTTGTCGGCGCCGTCGAGTACCAGGTCGGCCCCTCGCAGCAGCGACTCGACGTTGTCGCCGCCCACATCTGCCACAACCGGGATCACCTGTACGTCGCGGTTCATCGCTGACAGGTGGTGGCCGGCTGCGACCGCCTTGGGCGTACCGGCATCGACGTCTGCCTCGTCGTACAGCATCTGCCGGTGCAGGTTGGTGCGTTCAGGTGTGTCTCGGTCGATAACGACTACGTTTCCGAAACCCGCGCGAACCAGCATCATCGAGGAAAAGCCCCCCAGCGCGCCGCAGCCGACGACGACTGCGCGAGACGCCGCCAGCCGCCGCTGTCCCGCGATGCCCAGACCCGGCAAAACGACCTGCCGGGCGTATCGTTGCAGGAGCTCATCCATCTGCCCAACCCCCGGACTCATTGTAGGAAGAGCCATGAGCACGTCAATCGGTTGTGTACCGTATCCGTTTCGGAGCACACGTTTCCCAGGCGCATCGGGGCCTTGCCTGGGAAAGGCGCGCACCCAACCCAGGCCTGCGCTATCATCAACGCCATGAATACAATGAACCCAGACGACCTGGTCGCCTTGCACGTCACCGGCCCTGACCGCCCCGGCATCACGTCGGCGCTGACCGCCATCTTTGCAGACGAGAACGTCCGGTTGGTCAATCTGGGCCAGTCGGTCCTGCACGGCCACCTGACACTGACCGCCGTGATCGAGGTCCCGCGTGGTTCGGACTGCTTGCGCCGAGCCCTGTTCCGGGCCAATGAACTGGGCCTGCGCCTGGAAGTGTCGATGCACCAACTGCCCTCGACCGAGGCGCGAACCCACCTGCCTTGTTCGTTGTGTGTGACGCTGCTGGGCAGTCTGGAAGACGGTGGCGCTCTGGCGCAGACGACCGCCTTCCTGGCAGACGCGGGGCTCAACATCCGCGAGATTCGGACACTGTCCCAGGAACAACTGCGAGGCGTCGAATTGAACGTCGACCTGCCGTCCGAGCGCCGCCTTACGGCGCACGAGATGCGCTCGCTGCGCGGCGAGATCCTGGCGCTTGCGTCCCGGTTGGGTGTGGACATGGCCGTCCAGCGTGACGGGCCGTTTCGGCGCAACAAACGGTTGATCTGCCTGGACGTTGACAGCACGTTCATCCAGATGGAGGTGATCGACGAACTGGCGAAACTGGCCGGGTGCGGTGACCGGGTGGCGGCGGTTACCGAACGTGCGATGCAGGGTGACCTGGATTTTAATTCGGCGTTGCGCGAGAGGGTCGCGTGCCTGGCAGGATTGCCGATCGAGACCGCGATGCGCCTGCTGGACGACGTGCCGCTGACGCCGGGCGTCGAGCGCATGGTCCGCGTGCTAAAGGCCCTGGGGCTGCGCATCGGTCTTGTCAGTGGCGGGTTCACGTTCTTCGTCGATGCGCTGAAGCAGCGGTTCGGGCTGGACTTCGCGTTCGCGAACACGTTGGAGGTCGAGGGCGGCCGGCTGACGGGCTTGGTCAAGGGGCTGGTGGTCGATGCCGACCGGAAGGCCCAGGTGGTGTCCGATATGGCCCAGGTCTACGGCTGCCGGCTGGACCAGTGCGTCGCGGTGGGCGACGGTGCGAACGACGTGGGCATGCTGCGACTGGCCGGACTGGGCATCGCGTTCCGGGCGAAGCCCCGGCTCCAGCAGGTGGCCGACCTGTCGCTGAACGCGTCTTCGCTGGAGGGGGTGCTGTACCTGATGGGCTTCACCGAGCGCGACCTCGCCGGCATCGACGGCGACCTGCCAGACGGCTGTCCCGGGCCCTGACCTGCATTTTCCCTAAACAGTTCCGTTCTCACTGTAGGTTTTCTGGGAATTTTGTTAGCATATGCCCGAAACGTGACCGGTGCCGTCTTCGCAGATGTGCCGGCACTGGCCGGTTCCAACATTGAGGGGCATCATGGCGAACGGACATCGCACCAGCACCCACGTCTATGGCCCGGTCCCGTCCCGCCGGTTGGGCCGATCGCTGGGCGTGGACCTCGTGCCGTTCAAGATCTGTCCTTACGACTGTATGTACTGCCAACTGGGGCGCACGACCGAAAAGACCCTTCTGCGGGCCGAATATGTGCCGCTAGACGAGGTGGTCGCGGACCTGGAGGAACGGCTCGCCAGCCACCCGGGCGCGGACTTCATCGGGCTGGCGGGTTCGGGGGAACCGACGCTGCACGCGGGCATCGGGGACCTGATCGCGGCCATCAAGCGGATTACCGACATTCCGGTGGCGGTGCTGACCAACGGTGCACTGTTGTGGATGCCCGAGGTCCGGCAGGCACTCGCGCGGGCCGACTTGGTGCTGCCCTCGTTGGACGCGGGCACCCCCGCGGCGTTTCAGCGAGTCAACCGCCCCGTTGCGGGCCTGGACTTCGCGCAGATGGTGGAGGGGCTGGTGGCCTTCACGGCAGATTTCCGCGGGAAGACCTGGCTGGAGGTCTTCGTCATGCGCGGTATCACGGACACCCATGACGAGATTGACCGCATCGCCGCACTTGTGGACCGCATCCGCCCCGACCGGGTGCAGTTGAACACGGCGGCGCGACCTACGGCCGAACCGGGTGCCTTCGAGGCCCCACGTGCCCAGTTGGCTTCGCTGTGCCAACATTTTCGTGTGCCCTGCGAGGTAATCGCACAAGAATCACGCCCGACGGCGGACCCGTGCGGCATCGCAAATGACGTCGGTGCCGGGATAGTTGCGCTGCTGGCTCGCAGGCCGTGTACCGTGGCGGGGATTGCGACCGGGTTGGGCATGGCGCCAAACGACGTGATCAAGCAGGTGGATGTGCTGGTGGGGCGGGGGTTACTGGTAGTCGAGCGGCGCGACGATGCCGTGTTCTACCGGACGGCCCTGCGCCCAGACGGTACCGCGCCGTCCGAGGAAGTCGGGTCCGACGGGGATGTAATCCTGTCGCTGGGCGAGGATTGCGTCCGCAAAGCCGCCCGACGCGCCTACGATGCCCTGGTCTCGGCGGCGGCCGACTCGCCAGAGCCAGACCCGGACCCAATCGTGGGAGGGGCTGCCCGCCTGCTGGCCAGGTTCCTGGAGTCGACCGACTTCGCCGCGCTTAGGGCCGCGCATCCGAAACTGGCCGGCGGCACGGTCTGTCGCGTCAGGCTGTCCTGGCACGACACCGAAAGTGTAGGCTGGGCGATTGTCGAACCGGATTGACCCGGTGCATCCGGCGAACATCTAGCGTGCCTTCCGCAACGACGCCTCCACGTGCGCTGCCAGCCTGGTGAAGATTTTTTCTGGGCTGCCCTGCCCGTCGACGACGTGCAACTGCCCGGTCTTTTCGTAGTACTCGGTTATCGCCCGGGCGTATCGTTCGTGTTCTTCCAGGCGGTGTACGATCTTTTCGGCGCTGCGGTCGTAAGGCATCGCTCGGTCGGTCGTGCCCCGGTGGGCCAGCCGTTTGACCAGCTCCAGAGTCGGCACCCGGATGTCCAGGATGCAGGACACTGTCGAATCGCTTCGTCGCAGCAGGCCGTCAAGTATGTATGCCTGGACCAGTGTCCGCGGAAACCCCTTGAAGATGAATCCGTTGCAATCCGAGTGGGCCCGGATGTGGGCCTCGACCAGGCGGATCACGATCTCGTCGGGTACCAGGTCGCCCGTCTCCATCCGTTCGGCAACCGCCCGTCCCGTCTCGGTATCGCGCCGCACCTCGTCCATCAGCAGATCGCCGGTCGACATGTACGACAGGTTGAATCGCTCGGCCAACTGCATCGCCTGAGTGCCTCGACCGGCCCCGGGCGCGCCCAGCAATACGACGTTGAGCTGGATCTCTTTCAGCGACTGGTCCAGCACCTCGGCGATTCGCCCGAACACTGCGTCCACAGTACCGGTGCCGTCGATCGCGACACGGATGTTGCGTTCGTCGTAGAAGCCCAGGACGGGAGCCGTCTTGTCCTTGTATTCCCGCAGCCTAAACGCGATGACATCGCGGTTGTCGTCGCTGCGGCCCGAGGTCCGGGCGCGTTCCAGCAACCGTGTCAGGCACTCCGCCTCCGGCACTTCCAGGCTGACCAGTTTCGACAGCGATGTGTGCATCTTGCGCAGCAGGCCTTCCAGGATATAGGCCTGTACGAATGTGCGCGGAAATCCATCGAACAGGAACCCGTTGACGTCGGCGTGTTCCTGGACAGTCTTCTCCAGGATCTGGACGATGATCTCGTCGGGTACCAGGCCGCCCCGCCCGATGATGTCCCGGGCCTCGCGACCCAGGTCGGAGTCGGCCCGGATCTCGGCGCGCAGCAAATCGCCGGTGGCGATGTAATGCAGGCCGTAGCGTTCGATCAACCGGGCCGACTG
>CAZHDQ010000045.1:0-11259 GCA_964531595.1 uncultured Anaeromyxobacteraceae bacterium | reverse complement strand
AGCCGCTCGATGATGTTAGTGGAGGGGGTTGGCTGGATCCCCTGCGCGGTGACGTTGACGCCGCGGATGGGGGTAGGGACGCGTTGGACGATGGCGGGGATGCCTTGGACGATGGCGGGGATGCCACTGGTTGCCCCACGAACTGCCAGAAGGACTGTCCGTTCGGCTGCCGGGTAGCGGAGGATGGCTCTCCGGCCTGCGTGTGCCGCGACTGTGCGCAAGATGACGACTGCGCGGGCAGCGATCTCGGCACTTGTCCGGCGCTGCGGTGCTCCGCCGGCGGCACCTGCGTCTGCGACTGCTCGCTGGTTGACCCTGCCATCTACAACTGCCCAGGCGGCGCGATCGTCTCCCGATGTGGCTGCACCGCCATCGGGCTTTTATGCCTGGATCATCCTGAATATCAGTGTCCCACGGTCTGCACGCCGGGCAGTACCGTCCCGTTCTCCTGTCCGACCGGGGAATCCGTGCCCTGGTGCGTCTGCGAGGCGCCGACCTGCGTGCCGGAGTGCAGGGAGTCGAGTGGTGAGGACCCGTCCGGCTGGTTCGATCCATGCACCGACGAGTTGTTGATCAAGGCCGATTGTACTGGGTGCTCGCTCCTGTGCCAGCATATCGGGACGCGGTCTGAAGCCTGGCACGATGTCTGTTCGGGCGAGCGGATTACATGGGCACAGTGCGGGCCCAGACTGGAATGCGACGATGAACCGATTAGCGCCTGTTATGTGCCTCGGTGCGCTTCGGGATGGGCCGCTCAGGCTTCCTGTCCCGGCGGCGGTACCGTGCCGCTATGCACTTGCGATGTGCCCGAAGAACCTTGTACGCCGGAATGTCGGCCGGCCGCCGGTGACGATCCGGAAGGCTGGTACGACTGCAAGGATGCTCTGCTGAGCAAGGATGATTGCGTGGGCTGCACTGCGGTCTGCGACAAGGTCGGCAGCAAGTCCGAGGGCTGGTATTCATCTTGCGGTGGGTTGATTGCCTGGGACCAGTGCGCTATCGGCAAGTGGCAATGCGCCGATCAGCCGCCCCTGGAACTTTGCGAGGCCCCCGTCGCGTGCCTGGGTATCGGCCCCGACGAAACGGCACCCCTGCTTGGCCCCCCGTGGCCGCAGTGCTGCCCCGGGCTGGCCAGGCTCCTTCCTGCGACCTGGAACGAGTCTATGCAGCGTTGCGAGTCGCCGGACGGTCCAGGGGAACTGGAAACTGCCTGGTTCCGATGTAGCCTGTGTGGCGACGGAGAATGCCTGCCGCCCGAAAACCGCTGCAACTGCCCCGCCGACTGCCTGCCGCCGATGATCTGAGTGGGCAACTTCGGTTTTCAGCCGGTACTCGCTACGGCATGTGTGCCCCAACGAGGGCATTGAACCGCTGCTTGATTGCGGCAGAAACAGCCGCCCCCGGGCGGAGCCGGACGCAATGAGTCTTCACCCCCTTTAGGACAACTATCCAGCGATCGCTGCCTCCTTTGACCGTCATGTCATCCGGGGGACCTACATCTGTCGGCAGTTGGAAGAACCCCGTACTAGTCAACCAGTCCAGAAAAACTGCTATTTCGGCAGGTGGGACCGTGGCCACCGGTTCGGAGCCCAACGGTCGGCCAAACGGCTTGCCTGAGGCCCCACTATTTTTGGTCAGGCCGTGGTTGTCCGAGAACCGCACTTTACCGTCAACACCGATTGCCCATCGACGGTTTGCTTGGGGTTCAGGTTCGACAGCGGTTTCGGCCATGAAGAAGATCGCGTCAGCCGGGATGTCCAGTTCCACCCCCGTATTCGGGAAGCACTCGTCCTTTCGGTCCATTCTCGACTCCCTCGCTTCTTTGACGCCGGAATTGAATACCCTAGCGTGCGAACGGCCAGCCTGTGCTGTTGCCATGTCCCCTTTCGTCGGTGCCGAGCCGCAGCAACTTGTGAACAACAGCGCAACAGACAGCCGAACAGCCACTCGATTTGTCATTTGAATTTCCATTCGTTGATCTTTGTTACCTTCTTCAACGCTTCAAGAAAGGTCACGTAGTGCTGCTGTTCCACAACATTGGCGAGCGACATTACGCTGTCGCTGTCTCCCTTCTCGATCGTCTTGCCCAAAGCATCTTTCACGAGGGTTCGGTGCGAAATGTCTCCAGCAGCGCCATATTCGTCGCCAAGTCCGATCATGTGGCCGAACTCGTGAATAACACAGAACTGTTCCTCGCTCCCTCCCTTCGCTGACCCACGAACATCCTCGGAATCCAGGGACGCAAAATTCTTCCTGGTCTTGTTGCCGCGGTATGTTGAAACAGAACTATTCGCGAACCTGCCGGTCGAAATTTTCGTAACGTCCAGCCGGAAATGCCAGTCCGTGTCGGACTCCTGGACGTCCACGACTACGCTGGCCTCTAACGATTCGAATCCGGGCTTCGTGCATTGAACCCGGGTTATTCACGCCCGCGTCTGCTGCGACCGCCGATCCTGGCGCCGGCTGCTGCGTTGCGGGGACCCCGACGCTCCAATCACCTGTCACCAGACAGGCTCAGTCGCGCCTGCACCCCGCGCCTTGTAGCCGGGCCGTCTCGACGGTCTCGCGACGACGCTCCATGAATAACCCGGGTTGAAATGCGTGCTGGCCGCCCCATCGATGCTCGACCAGTGACAAAAACTCGGTTTTCCACTTTGCCTTCGTGTCGTCGTTCCACTTCCGGTCATCTTCACTACCAGACTGCCGGACAAAGTGGTTGCACTCTACACAACCTCGTCCTTCCTGGTTGATTGGACTAATCCAGACCGCTATGGAGTTCAAGGTCAGCCGTCCAGACGGATGTCAACCTCGCTAGAAACTGAGCTGAAAGACCATTGAACTGATGAACTTGTTTTTTTTGACCCGTAGACCCTAAACATCCAAGAAATTCAGGGCTTGGGGCCTACAGTCCCAGCGCGTCCAGGAATTCCGGGTGGGGTGCGGCGATAATTTCGGTGCCCAGCAGTTTGCCATCGCCTGACAAGATGTCGGCAGCCGCCTGGACCGAAGCCTGCACGTCGTACAGCTCGCCAGCGAATGCGTACCAGCACTTACCGCCGATACCCGCTGACAGATGAATCACCTGCAACGCGACTTGGGCGGCTTTCAAGGCTGCATCACATGAACGGATACCTGCACAGGTAGTCGCGCATTCGATGATGCCCAACGAACCGTCCCCGCAGGGCGTCGTCGCTCCGAACAAACCCCGTTCCAGTTGCTCGTGGGCGAACGGCAGGAAAAAGCGGTCGATCGTCTGGTCTCCGGCGATGCGCTCGGCCTCCAGCAAGGATTCCTCGACCTCGGCCACAGCACCGTCGATCAGGATCAGAAACTTGCCAGGGGACACCGGATTCGCCAGCACCACGCGGGACGCGGCCCTCTTGACCAAAACGTCCACACATACTAACCCACGCGGGATGCCGGACACCTCGAGTCCGGCCAGCGCCTCGGGTGGTTTTGCCAGGTCAGGTGGCGGGAATCGAGGGGTCGTCAGGGCCAATTACGCCTCGCCGTCCGGTTGCGACCGGACCGCCGGATCACACGATCCGGAAATAATCCTTCAGTACGCAGCGCCGCTCCCGCGTGTAGTTCAGCGCGGTGGTCAGCCCCTCGCCGGTCGGGCTGGCGATTGTCCACGATGTGTAGCCTTCGCCGTTGAAGCCCACCCCCGCGTACGATGGCGCGTTCTTGACGAAGATCGACGTGTTCGCGACCCTGGCGTACTTGTGCAGGTTCTCGACGTTCAGCGAATGCATGACCGCCGTATGTCGGAAGCCGTGCTCGACCCGCAGGCAGGCAGCGATGCCTTCCTCGACGTTCTTGACTCGTACGAACGGTAGTACCGGCAGCAACTGCTCGATCTGCACCAGTGGATGCGACTCGTCGGCTTCAAAGAACGCCAACCGCACGTCCGACGGCACATCCACGCCGATCTCACGCAGAATCACGCCGGCGTTCTTGCCCACGAACCGCTTGTTCGGGTGGTCACCGTCGACCAGCAACTGGGTCAGTTTCCCGACCTGGGCGTCGCGGACCAGGAATGCGCCCGCCCGCACCAGTTCCTGCTTCAGGCGGTCCGCGATGGCCTCGACAGCCAGGATTTCCTTTTCGACGATGCAGATGATGTTGTTGTCGAACGATGCGCCCGCGATGATGTCTCGCGCCGCGTTCGCCAGGTGAGCCGTTTCATCGACCAGCACCGGCGGGTTGCCCGGGCCGGCCGCGATGCACTTCTTGCCCGTGGACATCGCCGCCCGCACGACCGCCGGGCCACCTGTGACGACCACCAGGGCCGTGCCCGCGTGCTTCATAAGCGCGCCGGCCGACGCGATCGTCGGTTCGGGGATCGTACTTACCAGGTTGTCTGGGGCGCCCGCGTCCACCATTGCCTGGTTCAGCAGACGGATGGTGTGTGCGATGACGCCCTTGGCAGATGGGTGCCCGTTGATGACAACGCCGTTGCCGCCGGCGACCATGCCAATCACGTTGTTGATGACCGTTTCCGTGGCGTTTGTGCATGGCGTGATCGAGCAGATGACGCCGTAGGGCGACCGCTCGACCAGCGACAATCCGTGGTCGCCCGTGAATGCCCGTGGCCGCAGGATTTCGGTCCCGGGGGTTCGCGCCGCGGCCAGGATGTTCTTCTTGACCTTGTCCTCGACCCGTCCCAGGCCCGTTTCCGACACGGCCATCTGGGACAGTTCCTGGGCGCGGTCGATGCATGCCTTGCGCATCGCTGCGACTGCCCTGTCCCGGGTTTCAAGCGGCAGGGTCGTCAGTTGCTCTTGTGCCTTATGCGCCGCCGCCATTGCCGTGTCGACATCGGGGAAGATGCCTCGCCGCCCGACCTCGCCCAGCCCCGTTGCAATCGCCGGGGCACCGGGCCCCGCACCATTCGTTTGCAGGCGAGCCAGCACCTGTTCGACTATCTGTGCGACTTTAGTTTCGTCCAGCGCCATTACGGCCTCCCCAGGGACGCCTCGGTTCCCGCTACGGCTTGACGTACGTGGTGTCGCCGCCGACCTCGACTAGGTCGACGATCCCCATCACAACGGCGTCTACCGGCCGGTCCTTTGTGACCTGGGTCTGCCGCGCCGAGGACCCGCTGGCGTACAGCACGACCTCTCCGACGCCGGCGCCCATCGCGTCCGCGCAGACGACCATCTTGCCGGTCTGCTGCATCTGCTGGTCGACTTCGCGCACCAGCAGGAATCGCAGTCCGCGCAGGTCTTCTTCCTTGCGCGTGGAGACCACGGTCCCCACCACCAGGCCCATCAGCATGAAGGCCTCCCTGGGCGTTCCGGGAAACGGACCGACCCGATTCGCGCCCTACTTGCCCTTGCCGCCTTGGCGACCCAGGGGCAGTGCCTCGTCGATGTTGGCGTGGGGCCGCGGGATCACGTGGACGGAAACCAGCTCGCCGACGCGTTCGGCCTGCCGGGCGCCCGCTTCCGTCGCCGCCTTGACCGCCGCTACGTCGCCGCGGACCACGGCTGTCACGTATCCGCCGCCGATCTTTTCGAATCCGATCAGTTCGACCTTGGCCGCCTTCACCATGGCGTCGGCCGCCTCGACCATCGCCACGAAGCCCTTCGTCTCGATCATGCCCAGCGCATCAGCCATTGGTGTCCTCCAATATCCATCACGTGCCGACCGGCGGACCTACACGCCGGAAAGCGAGTTCAACGCACTCAGTGCGGCTTCCGCCGCGGAATCAATCTCGGATTCGGTACCCGACAGCCACAGGCGCCCGAAAGCGCCGTACGGCTGGATCTGGACCAGGGAGATGTCGGCGGCCTTCTCGGCCTCGTTCGCTGCGTAGGCGACGTATCCCGCCGGTTCGGTTTCCAGGATGAACAGCGACTGTCCGGGCAGGATCATCATGCCCCGGCTGTTCCGGTTGATGATCTGGGCCTGGTAGGGTTCGACCGACCGGATGATCTGGTTGGAAAAAATCTTCGGCTTCATCCGCCGGTCCTCGGTCAGGTTCATCGCGCTTAGGATCGCTGCACCGGCGCGCAGCACGTCGCCCTTGTCGTCCGCGTGGACTTCCAGCAGGCCGTAGGCGCGCTCGACCACCTGGAGCGCGGGCGTCACGTTCGTCGCCTTCAGCGCAGTGTCGGTGATCCGGTTGATGGCCATGGCCGGCGAAATCTCGACAAACAGGCTGGCCTGATCCGGTAACGGCAGGAAACCCTTGGATGTCTTGCCGATGAAGGACGCCAGTTGCGGCTGCAAACTGTCGAGGAACACGTAGGTGCGAAGGGTCATTGTCGCCTCCCCTGCCCGTCGGGCGGTCGTAAAGTAGCACAAGGGCCTGTCGGAAGTCGAGAGGCAGTCGGGCTCCGAGACGGAGCCACGCAGGGAAACGCGCCGCAGCTTGCCCGTAGTGCCGCACCCGCGCCGTTAAAGCGTCGTGGCCTTAATCGATTGCGGTGCGAGTCGACATTTCCTCTATAATGATTTCGACTGATGCCGGAGGTTCCCGTGACGAACCTGCTTCGCCGCGGATGGATGTTGTTCCCGTTCCTTGTTCTCGCGTGCGGCGGCGGGCAGGGGCCGGGTGGTCTTGACATCGTCTACGTGACCGACCATGGCCCCTCGGACGTTGCCGGGGACGTGGCACTGACTGACGATGGTGCCCGGGATCATGGCACCCGCGACCCTAACAATCCGAACAGTTGGTTCGAAATCATCCTGCTGCACGACACTGATTCCTATCAGGACGCGTCGGCGGGCGGCATCTTCCGGATCAATGCCAAGGTTCTGGACTACGGCAAGATGGCCCCGGGCGTGGGCATCTTCGTGAAATTCGAGATCGCCGATGTCACCGATCTGGACGGCAACCCGGTAAACGAAGGCGATGCCACGCTGACTGGCACCGAAATCCCGACTGATGGCAACGGGTTCGTGCAAAACATCCTTCGACTGGGTGAACACACCGGCTTGATCTATCGGGTGGTACTGACGCTGCCTTACGAGGAAGCCGAGGAAAAGGACCTGGAGATTCGAGTGCTTTTCGCCCCCTGCGGATGCGCCACGGTCAAGTTGTCTTACGACGGGGCGCTGGACCCATCGGCGCTGCACGACATCGAAGTATCCGTGCTGCCAGGCGACTTCGAATGCAACAAGTTATTCCCCGAAAAGGACGTGCCTGACGCGGTGTTCCAACAGCGGACGATTTCAAACCTGTACGGCCAGCAGTCGTTCGAATGCCTTCCGTCCGAGACCTATCTGACGATGTTTGCGCGGGCCAGGGGCCCGAAGTTCATGGTGGACGGCAAACCGGTCGAATGCGTCATCGCCAGCGCGTGCACAGAGGGCGTGTTCCTGCAGCCGGACAACGCGTGCAAGGACCTGACGCTGAAGGTGTACCAGGCCAACCTTAACCCGGCGGGTAACTACGACTGCGTCGATCACTTCGATTTCACGAATATGGTCAAACAGTGCGCCGGCGGCGACACGACGATCATGCAGTGCGTGACCACCGGAGCCGGCGGCGATCTGGGCAAGACCGTTTGCTGCACGTTGGCCGAGATGATCAAGTTCTTCCAGACCCCCGGCTACACCATCATCGAATCGATCGCGGACCTGGCCAAGATCTGGCTGGGCAGCCTGATCGTCGACGCCGTCATCAACCTATTCAAGGACGCGGTCGCGAAGATTATCACGAACTGGCTGAAGAACAGTGGCCCCGACTGGGTCACGGACTTCTTCACGGTCGGCGAGGACATGATGGGGACGATCACCAACCTGGAGATGTTGTCCGACCTTGTGGTGATGAAACTGAACAATGACCTCACCGTCCAGGGGACCCAGTTCTGGACCGGCCTGGCACTGTACTGGAAGTTCGGCTGCAACCCGGGTGACCCGGGATACGACGAATGCGGCCGTCACGAACTGAATATGAAGGGGATCAACGACCCGAATTTCCCGATGGACATCCTTGAAGGCAAGTTCACGGCCAGCGTTACTGACTGGAATCGACTGATCGTCAATCAGCACGCGGTCAAGCTGAACTACGGCAAACTGGTTCTTTACGTGATTAACGAATTGGTGGTGGCCAGCATCACCGGGGGCCAGGCGCACAGCTTGAAGGAGGCGGCGCAACTGTGGATCAACTGCAAGTCGATCTCCAACGGCGTCTTGGGCGAAATCGCGTCGTGGTTTGGAGGTTCGCGGCAACAGATCGAGGATGTCTGCGTCGGGAGCGTGGACTTCCTGTTCGGGTTCGTGGACGTGTTCCTGGGCGCGTTGACGCTGGACACGGAACTGTCTTTGTCGGGAACCGCCCTGTTAGTCGATGAAACCTGCGATCTGAAGGTAGACCGAATCACCAATGGGAAGTATCTTGGATACGTTCAGGGGAACTCCTCCCAGGCGTCGATCACCGGCACCTTCGAGGCGGTCAAGAAGTAATTCAGGTGGGCCTGCGGGTAGGACATTAATGACATTTCCGAATTCGCGCGTTCTGGGGTGCCTAGTTCTGGCATCGCTGGTCTCAGGTTGCAGTCTTTCCAACCAGATCATGCCGCTGCACGGCGAAGAACCTGCCGCACTGGCCTATTCCGAGGGGCAGGCCGGCTGGCTTGACCAGACCGGTGCGACCCGGGCGCTGGAGCGGCTGCGGACGGCTCTGCGCTCTGGTAACAAGGCCGCGGCGCTGGACCTGCTGGGACCGTCGTCGCGGGCGATTGTTCGCGCTCGTGCGGCGGAGGCTGGTAGAACGCCTGAGGATCTACTGATGGCCCGCGAGGTGCCGGGGCTGGGTCTTCCGGACCAGGCCGCGCCGCTGGCTGCCCTGGCTGCCGATGGACCGCTTTCGGTCAGCGAGACGGGGGCTTTCGACCCGGCCCGGCGCGAGGTTCGATTGGCCGTGCAGGTCGGTGACGGACCAGGTTTCCATGTGCCGGCCGTGTTTGTCGATGACGCTTGGCGGCTGGAACTGGTCGGTCGGGTCTCTATCGACGCTGGTGCCCCGCTCAGCGGGAGGGAGTGAATAGATGCTGGTCTCACAGTTCCAGGAGGCGCGCCGGTTCATGGGGCGCCTGGATGCGGGGCAGGACCTGACGGCGGCCTTCGTGATGATATGCAAGGACAACGGTATCCGATCGGGCTGGATCCAGGCGTCCGCCTTGCTGCGTAACGCGGTGATCCAGACCCCTCGCGCAGACGGCGCGGGCCTGGACGAGCCCGTCGTGTTTCCTGGCGTGCTGGTGTTTCCGAATGTACAGGGGAACGCTTCGTTACGTGGCGATGTTCTGGATGTCCGACTCTACGCGGCGGGGTTTGGTACGGGAGGCGACGGATTCGCGGCGATGGGCCTGTTGCGAGGCGGCGAGGTCGTGACCTGCGAGTTCTACATGGTGGCCAGCGACGACGTGTCGCTGGTCCGCGACGAAGGTGATGGCGATTTTGCGCCATGGGTGCAGTTGCAGACGGCGTCCGAAATACGGCCACGTCTCGCCATGAGCGTGCCGCTGGAGGGCCCGATGGCCCGGCCGACGCCGCCCCCGGCGCACATGCAGATGGACGAGGACGAGACTTCTGAACTGAACATCCTGGAGATGGGGGTTGGCGACTACGTTGACCATCCGCGCTTCGGGGTCTGCAAGATCGTCCACGCCCCGCTCGACGAGCGCGTGTCGATCCGACTGCCCACCGGCAAGCACGTGGACCTTCACCTGGGGGTCATGTGGGTGCATGGCGCGAAGCAGAACGGGGGACGCAAGGTCTTCCAGATCGAGATGAAGAAGCGCGTTTGAGCCCGGCCCGATTTCCGCAGTGGTTAGCCTTTCTTTCGCGGCCGTCGCGCCGCATAGCCTTCGATGTTCTTCTGGCGTATTCGTGATATCGCCAGTGCACCCTCTGGGACATCCATGGTGACGGTCGTTCCTGCCCCGATGTACGCGTCCTTGCCTACGCGGACCGGACCGACCAGTTGCGTGTCCGACCCGATGAAGGCGCCGTCCTCGATCACCGTTGGAAACTTGTTGACGCCATCGTAGTTGCAGGTGATGGTTCCCGCGCCGATATTGACCCCCTGGCCCACAGTACAGTCGCCCAGGTACGTCAGGTGGTTCGCCTTCGAACCTGGACCCAGTGTCGTCTTCTTCATTTCGACAAAGTTGCCGACATGGGCGTCGGGTCCGACCACGCAACCAGGCCGCAGGCGTGCGAAGGGGCCCAGCACGGCACCGTCGGAGATCTGTGTGTCCGTCATCACACAGTACGGTTTGATCGTGACGCGGTCGCCCACCTGGACGTTCGTCAGGATGCACCCACGGTCGATTGTGCAGCCGCTGCCGACCCGGGTCGCGCCGTGTAGTTCCACGCCTGGGCCGATCTCGGAATCCTGGCCGACGGTGCAGCCTGTGTCGATAACGACCGTACCGGGCATCCGCACCGTCACCCCAGCCGCCATCAGTTCATTGGCGTTGCGGCCCAGTAGCGTGGCCTCGACGGACGCCATTTCGACGCGGTCGTTGATTTGGGCCGCCTCTTCGGGGTCGTCCAGCACGAACGCACCTAAGACCTGGCCCTTGTTTGTTCGCATCGAAACGATGTCGGTGAAGTAAAACTCGTGTCCCCTGTTGGCGTCTTCGACGGCTTCCAGATCGCGAAACAGGGACGCGCTCTCCGCCAGGTAGAGGCCGACGTTTACCTCGCGGATCGCCCGCTCGAGTGCGGTCGCGTCCCGTTTTTCGACGATTCGCCGGACCGCGCCGGCATCATCGCGGACGATGCGTCCGAAACCGCCCGGTTTCTGCACAACCGAGGTGAGCAGCGCGACGGCCCCGCCCGATTCGTCGACCGCGTTTCGCAGCGATGCGACAGTGGCTGCCGTCAGCAGTGGCAGATCCCCGTTCATCAGCAGCACGTTGCGGCGAGACCCGGCAGCCTGAGCCGCGCACCTGGTCGCATGGGCCGTCCCCAACTGTTGTTCCTGGGTGACGAACACGATATCAGCGTCGGGAAAAAGCGCCTGGACCCGTTCGCGCACCGCGTCGGCTTGGTGCCCCACGACCACGACGATGCGGTCGATGCCGGCGGCCAGTGCGGCTCGGATCGGGTACGCGATCAGGGGCAGCCCGGCGATCTCGAACAGGGCTTTGGGTCTGGCGGACTTCATCCGAGTGCCCCGGCCGGCGGCCAGGATTACGGCGGTAGTGTCGTTCATTGGGCAACCTCCGGTGCCGATTGTAACCGGGTGTCGTCGTGAATGGGGTGGTCGAAGCGTCATATATTTAAAAGGTAACG
>CAZHDQ010000044.1:0-11387 GCA_964531595.1 uncultured Anaeromyxobacteraceae bacterium | reverse complement strand
TCGGGCGGGGACGCTAGGTCGCTGCGCCGGCCACCCCGACCGGACCCGCGGGACGTTGGTGGTTGTCGCCGGGGAAGCAAAGGCAAGAAGGAGACGTTTCGAGGTCCCGGCGGGCCACGAGCAGCTTCGGGTCTTTACGGAGGCGTTGACGCACCTGCCGCCACAGGTGAAGCGGGTTCGCGGATGCCCTCGCAGCGATTCGGCGCCAACGCTGTCTGATGGTGGATGGCGGCCACGGGCCTTACCTTGACACCCCGGAACCAAGGCGACATATTGGCGCTCCCTGCCGGGAGACCCCCATGTGGCCGTATGTAATCGAGGAACCGTTCCGGATCGGCACCTACGGCGTGATGATGGCCCTCGGGTTTCTGACCGCACTTTGGCTGCTGACCCGGGAACTGCGCCGCCGGAACGTCGACGTCAAGGTCGCCGAAACGACGGTGTTCTTGGGGATTTTAGGGGGCGTGCTCGGGTCGAAACTGGCCTATATGTTGACCGAAGCCGAGACCTTCCACTGGGCGGACCTGCTCTCGGGTAGTGGCTTGACTTGGCACGGTGGCCTGATCCTGGCCGCAATCTTCATCATCGTCTATTTCGCGTCGCGTCGGTTGCCGATGCTGGTGATGCTGGACGCCGTCGCCCCGATGCTGGCGTCCGGTTATGCGTTCGGGCGGATCGGCTGCCAACTGGCCGGTGATGGCGACTTTGGCGTACCTTGCACGCCGGGTACGCTGGCGGACCGGTTCTGCATGACCTACCCGCAGGGCGTCGTGCCGTCGCCGTGCGTGGCGAGCGGCATCCACTACGATATCTGCCCCATCAACGTGGTCGACCCCACTTGGCTGCCGGTCCACCCGACGCCGATCTACGAGTCACTGGCCAACTTTGCCTTGTTCGGCGTGCTTTGGGCGGTGCGGCGAAAGTTTCGTCGCCCCGGATACCTGTTTGCCATCTATCTGGTCGTCGCGGGGCTGTTGCGATTCGGCATCGAGTTCATTCGGGTCGATGAGGGGCGGCCTGACCGCTTCCTGGGGCTGCGCGACGCCCAGATCGTCGCCCTGTCCGAGGTGCTACTGGGCTTGATCATCGCAGCGTGGGCCCGGATGCGCACGTTGCCCGCGAATCAGGAACACGGCATCCTTTCCCCTGCGCCCGCCGAGGCCCACCAGGTTCGCTGACCCCAGTCTTCACGCGCCCGGCACCGGCGCGGACCGTTCCAGGAAAGGCCCCAGGGACTTGGGCAGGTCGGGATCGATCTGCAACGGTCCGCGCGCTGCGTCGTCATACAGCGCCCGGTACCCCGCGGCCAGCCCGACCACGCGCTGGATGTACCGCACGGTCTGCGCGTAGGGCAGCACCTCGACGAATACGTCGGTCGGCAGATGGCCGAACGTCCGGTGGAATCGGCGCGCCGCACCGGACCCTGCGTGGTAGCCCACGAGCATCAGTGGCAGATGCCCCCGAAAGTGGCCGCCCAGTTCTTGCAGCAACGAGGCGCCGATCAGGATGTTCGTGGAGGGCCGCGTGACGCGGGCCGCGATTCGGCGGTCGCCGAGCGTGACGGACGCGATCCGGCGGGCAGTCGTCCGCAGGAGTTGCATCAGTCCGATGGCGCCGGCCGGCGACCTGGCGCGGGGCGAAAAACGGCTCTCGACGCACATGACTGCATAGATCAGGGCGGGGTCGATACCGGTGGCCTGGGCCGCAGTATCGACCGCCTCGGCGTAGGGCCTGGGATGCGCAGCCACGAACAGTGCCCCGTCGTCGGGGTCGAATGTGCCACGAAGGTGCTCTTGCATCGCCAGGACACCGCGGGGGCTGCGGCCTTGGCCAATCATGCGGGCCAACAGGCGTGTTCCGTCTTCGTCCAGCATGCCCAGGCGGGCTCGTGCGGTCAGATCAGCCCGTGCCTCCCGTGCAAGTCCCATTCGCCAAAGCCAAAGGGGACCGTTGAGGTCGGGCCGATGCCCGGGGGTTTCGGGAGTAGCGCCAAGCGGCGGCGAATCTTCGGGCAGACGGTCCGGGAATCGCCCCGCCTCCGTATCGGGCTTGGTCGCCGGTGCCCTGGCGGGTCCCAGCCGCGCGGCGGCCAGGACCCCGTAGTACGACCAAGGATCCCCGCGAGCCACCCGCTGCCAGTCCCGTTCGGCCGCGTCCTTGCGTCCCAGGCGGGCCAATACAACCCCGCGGAAGTAGCGCAGCCGCTCAACGGCTTGGAAGGTCACCCCGCCGCCTCGGTCCATCCGGACCAACGCCGCGTCCAGTCGTTCCAACGCGGTGGCGTCGTCCCCGGCGACCAGCGCCGCCAACACGCGTTCCCACTGAATGCGTGCGACTGCGCCGCCTTCGGGGTGGTCTTGCGCCAACGTCTCCAACAGAGTAGCGGCTTGCTCCGAGTCCCCCAATCGCGTCGCGCACCGGGACGCCTCGAATCCCGCGTGGGCCGCGAAGGGGCCCGGTGTCGTCGCCTGAAATATCGACAGGAATCGAACCAGCGCCTGGTCGTCTTGCCCGGTCGCGACCAGGGCACGCGCCAGCGAGAGCACTGCATAGTCCCGGACTCGAGGGTCGACTGCGTGCGCGACGGCTTGCTCCAGAAGTGTCACCGCGCGGTCGCGGGTCCGCCGGATCGACCGGGCCGCCACGCCCTGGATCAGCGAGGGTAGGCCGGGATCTAATCGGGCAAATCGTGTGGGGCCGCGCCGGACCTGTTTCGCCATCTGCTGTAGCACCCGGCCGTGGGCCTGGATCAGGTTTCGCAGGACCCGGTGTGCAGGACCCGGGGTGTCGCCGAGCGCTGCAAGGCGAGTCGCTGCCCGGGCCGCTGCCGCTTCGGTCGAGGCATGCACCCACGCCAGAAATGCCTCGGACCGAGCGCGTTCGATCCGGCCCTCAGCGGCGAGGACGTTGACCCGGGCCATCCGCGCGGCGAACAGGTCCGCCAAGGATAGTTCGTCCTGGAGCAGGTCGTCGGCGATGACCTGGGCTGCCTCGAAGCGGCCCTCCCGTAGCAGCGAGTCCGTCATCAACAGGCGAGCCTCGGAGAATGCGCCCGATGCCGGCGAAACGCCGCCGAGGTCCGCACGGGCACCCGCGGCGTCCCCCTGCGCCAGTCGTAGCCGCCCCGCACGCAGTAGTGCCGCGTCTGACAAGGGCGAGTCCACCGCGGCGGTGTAGCGCGTCAGGGCCTCGTCGACCCGTCGGGCCTCCTCGAGGATCCGGCCGGCGGTAAAATCGATAACGGGCCCGGGTGGCAGGTCGTCCGCAGGATCGACTCTGCGCAGGGATTCGAGCCGTTCGACCGCAGCGTCGGGGTGGCCCAAGCGCGCCAGACGGAGGGCGTCGGCGTAACCGGGCACCTCCTCCGCCCAGAGGGCCGGCTGGGCGGTGGCCCGGGCAGGGGAAAGCAGGAAAAGAAGGGTCAAGTACAAGGGGATCTGGCCGGAACGATGCGCGAGGCGGCAGGGAACAAGACGGGTATGCGGTGCCGGAATTGTGCAGGGCATGGCGCTCCACATCGTGTCGGGGTGCCTCGCACCCCAACGTGGGGCCGGGGGCCCGCGCCCCGGCCTGCCGGCCGGAGGATAACGCGGGTAGTATAGGGAGCAATCGCTCGTCAGTCCAACGACGGCAGGCTGTTGCGCTGCGGGCTTTCCCGGTGCGGGGCCCCAGGGGCCGTCATCGACGGAGCAAGTCATGGAACTGACCGCCGTAATCGAGGCACTCACTGGGCCGTATGCCGATCTGGCCACTCTGGCGCTGGGTTTGGCGGCGTTCCTCGAATACGTGTTCCCTCCCTTTCCGGGCGACACCGTGACGCTGGCCGGGGCTGTATTGGTGACCGCGTACGGTTACTCCGCCGTCCGGGTCATCGCCGCCGTTTTGCTGGGTGGACTAGTCGGCGGTGCAGTCGATTTCGCCATCGGGGTCGCGGCCGGCCGGGTGATCGCGCGTTCGCGGACCCGCGCCGGCGTGCGCCCCCCGGGTTGGACACGGGTGGGCATCATTGCCGCCGCCGTGCGGGGCGCGGAACGGGTGTCTGAATCGTTCAATCGACACGGCGAGGCCTATATCGCGATCAACCGATTCCTCCCTGGCATCCGTGGTTTTTTGTTCGTGGCGGCCGGGATGGCCGGCATGCGCTTTTCGCGTGTGATGCTGTGGGCCACGCTCAGTTCCCTGGCCTGGCACCTGTTGCTGCTGGCCGCCGGTATGGCAGTGGGGACGCAGGTCGACCGGCTCGAGACCTTGTTCGGCAAGTACGGCGTTGTCGCTTGGGTGCTGCTGGCGCTGGTAGCCGCCGGCCTATTCGTACGCTACTGGGTACGTCGCCGGCGGTCGCGGCGAGATGGGGCCGATACCGGGGATCGTCCGGGTGCTTCCGGGGCGGTTTGACACCACCGGGGGGGCCGATTATCCTGCGGATGTCGACGTTTTCAGTTATTCCAGGGGCATTGCCCCGCACCGTGAGGAGGCATCCATGGCTAGGTTTCCTTCGGAAGAGTGGGTTTCGGCCTACAAGGACGCGATCAACAGTAACTCGGCCTACAAGGCCGGCGGCGCCAACTGGGACAAGGGCGTGGTCGCCCTTCTGTGCAAGGCCAAGCCCGATGTCGGGATTGCCGAAGACGTCGGTATCTGGCTGGATCTGCACAAGGGCGAATGCCGTGGCGCGCGGATCGTGACAGCCGCCGAGGCGCTGGCCGCGCCGTTCTGCATCACCGGCGATTACGCCCGCTGGAAGCAGGTGATCCGCAAGGAACTGGACCCGATCACCGGGATGATGCGCGGCGCCCTTCGCCTGAAGGGCGACCTGCCGACGATCGTGCGTTTCGTGTCGGCCAGCAAGGCGTTGGTCCAGTCGGCGGGCATGGTTGTCACCGAGTTCCCGGACGACTGACCGGACGCTTAGTTCCCTTAGCCGGAGCCTCACCATGCGCTACGACGCCGAACTGTCGTTCGTGTTCAACAACCCGACCCGCGTGTTGTACGGGGCGGGCAGCGTGTCCGAGGCCGGTATGGAGGCCGACCGGGTGGGAATCCGGCGTGTGCTTCTGGTGTCCGACCGGGTGCTGGCCGAGCAGACGGACTTGGTGGATCGCGTGCGCGCCGCGCTGGGAAAGCGTATCGCCGCCGAATTCCTGGACGTCCCGTCGGATTCCGGTGTGGATGCCGTGATGGCCGGGTACGCCGCCGCCCAGGCGGGTCAGGCGGATGGTGTGGTGTCGGTCGGCGGCGGCAGCGTGATCGATACGGCCAAGGGGATCTGTATCCTGGTGCGCGAGGGTGGCCACCTGCGCGACTTCGAGGGGTTTCAGAACCTGACACGTAAGGCCGCGCCCCACGTTGTCTTGCCGACCACCGCGGGTACCGGGTCCGAGGTCACGTACGTCGCGGTCATCAAGGACCACGCGCAGCACCGGAAGCTGCTGTTCGGCGACTACAACATTCTGCCGGACGCAGCGATCTTGGACCCAGCCTTGACGGCCGGCCTGCCGCCGTTCCTGACGGCGGCGACTGGCATGGACGCGCTATCGCACGCTATCGAGGCGATGCATTCGGCCCAGCGGGAGCCGATCGCCGACGCTTTGGCGTTGCACGCGATCCGGCTGGTTCGGGAAGCCCTGCCCCGGTGCGTTGCGGTGCCCGGCGACTTGGCGGCGCGCGGGTCGCAGTTGCTTGCATCGTGCATGGCTGGGGCCGCGTTCTCGAACGCGCAGGTCGGGCTGGTGCATGCCATCTCGCACACCGTTGGCGGGCGCTTCGGCGTCCATCACGGGCTGGCCAACGCGATCGCGATGCCCGCCGTTATCCGGTTCAACTCCGAGGCCTGTGCGGATGTGTATCCCGAAGTGGCCGCGGCCTTCGGGGTCGATCTGTCGGGATCCCCCGAGGCGCTGGGCGACCGATTGGCGTCGGCGATCGCCGATTTCTCGCGGGGGTTGGGACTACCCGCAGGGTTCAAGGACGTCGGTGTGCCGCGGGATGCGCTGGCCGATCTGGCCGAGGCGACACTGTCCGACGGCGCGGTTGTCTATAACGGGCGGATGGTGTTCGAGGCGGCCGAGGTGTTGCCGGTCTGGCAGGCGGCCTGGGAAGGCTGATGCGGCCGGAGTTCAGAGTTCCAGCACCGCGAGTGTGTCTCGGGCCGCGTCCGCGATCGCCTGCTTCCGCGTCTCGGCCGTGTCGCGTAAGTGTCGTAATGCGTTACCGAACAGCACCGCGGAAACCGACTCGGGCAGTTCGACATCTCCGACCGAGTACATCCGACGCCCGACGCGAAGCGCCGCCTTGACCAGGTCCTTGTCTGATGCCTGGGGCGGTGACTCCAGCAGTGCACGCGCCGTGATTCGGTACGCCTCGACGAACGGCCGGATGATCGCCACTCGATCGGCAACGGCATCAGCCGCCCCCACAGGCACAATCACCTGGTCTCCCTCAAGTTCGACCATTTTTTGTCCGGTGAAGCGACCCATGTAGTCCTGGAAGGCGCTGGTGAACGTCGGAGTAGGCGGGTAGATGAATTCGAACCGGAACACGCGCGAAAGGTTCAGGCAGCGTTCCCGGACCAGATCGATCGGCACCGCCGTGCCGGCCGGGCCCAGCGCGGTCGCCAGAATCGCGTCGGGTACCAGGAAATGGATGATCCCGTTCTTGTAGTAATCCAGGGCGCCCCTACCCTCTGGGGTCAAAGACAGGATCGCGCCACCGCCGTCTGGTTCTAGGACCTCGACCTGCTTGCGCAGCGTGGCCAGAACGTCGGCGACTTCGGCCTGTAGACTCGTCCCGATCGTGACTGCCGCGGTATCGCCAGGCAGCGGCCACAAGTTCGCAGAGCGTAGCGCGTCCACGACGAGGTCGGACAAAACGGCGTCCCGCCCGGCCAGTTCCGCAACCAGCGTCCCGACTCGCTCCAGAAGCAGACCATAATCCATGCCGCGTCGGCGGTGGGTGACCAAAGCGAAGGACACCAGATGGTACGGCGTGACTACCAGGTTGCGGTCGACACGGTGCATCAAGGCGAACGCGAACCGTCGTACCACGTCGGTAGGGACCGACGCCCCGGGGGGCAGAGGCACCGTGAAGCCCTGGTCCCGCAGTAGGTCTAGGATCCCGATCGGGCGGTCGAACTCCACGTACATGCGTCCGTAGCGGGAGCCCAACACCTTTGCGCTCTTGGCCAGTACAGCCACGCTTTCGCGGGACTTTACGCCACCCTGGCTTTCGTGGCCGTAGGACGGCGCCTCGATAACTTTTTCGTACGTCACGGCTGCCGGGACGATGAAGACATTCGGCGCGGCTCCAGTGGCAACGGCGTCCAGGACCATCGACAGCATCCCCAGGCGTGGTGTCATCGATTTACCCGAGCGACTGCGGGTCCCCTCGATGAACATCTCAAGCCAGTACCCGTCCTTGAGTAGCTTTCGCACATAGTGGCGCAGCACGACCGCGTCCAACTTGCTGCCCTTCAGCGACCGCGGGATGAAGAACGCGCCTGAACGTCGGAATATCGTTCCCATTGGCCAAAACGTCAGGTTCTCACCGGCCGCGATGTGCGGCGGGATCAGGCCGTGGGTGTAGAAAACGATCGAGTAGACCAGGTAGTCCAGGTGGCTGCGATGGGCCGGAGTAAGCACGATCGGCCCCGACCGGGCGGCTTCCCGGATCCACGCCAGCCCCTCGGTGTCCACGGCGATCCCGGTGAAGATGCGCTGCAGGAAAAAGCCGACCGTAACGGCGAAGGCCTCGAGCCATCCGAACCGGAAATCCGCCGCCATGCGCTTTAGCCGCGATCGGGCACGGGCCTGACCGGCCTTAGGGGTCAGCCCGGTTTCCGCTGCGACACGGTCGACCTCCTCGATGAACGGAGGCGTGCGGGCGATCTCGTCGATGATCCGGCGCGCACCCTTGAGCACCGGGCCGTGGATTGCCTTGGATTCCAGCATGAATTCGTTGGACAGGGCGAATTTCAGTCGAGCGGCGCAGGATGCAGGGTCGGCGGCATCCTTGTTGGCGTCGAGGAAGGTTGGCAGGTCGATGGCCCGGCCGGCCTGTACGCGCGCATGGCGGAAGTTGCGCAGGAACGACAGCATCTTACGCACCGGGCCCGGGGCCTGGGGGTCCCCGAGGACCACGTCCAGCACGGACCGCCGGTAGGATTCGGGCTTCTGGTCCCAAACGAGTAGCAGGGGTACCAGCCGGATCGGTGCCGGACCGGATGGCTGGCTTGCCACCAGTTCGTCCAGCAGCGGTGCGCTCGTTTCGGCGCCCCACTGGATAAGCGTCCGCGACCGTTTCAGGAACAACAGGCTCGGGCGGGCCTCGGCCACCGCCTGCCGCAGCGTAGCCCGATCATCGGGCCGATGGCGCAGTGATCCAAACAACTGGCGCCAGAGTTCTCGGAACGCCACTCGCAGCGGTCGGAACCACGCCAGGTCGATGCCCGGTGAGAACCACGCCAGCGGCAGGCCCAGGCGCAGAAACCAGAAGTTCAATACCAGATAGTCGAGCCGGCTGTGGACGTTCAGTACGTAGACAGGAATCGCTTCCGACGATGCTGCGCGGATCGCGGCGACGGTGTCGTCGTCGAACCGGACCGCCCCGAAAAACGTCCGTCCCAGCCACGCGAGTAGTGGGCCCGGCCGTTCGACCATGCGAGAGGGGTGGGTCCAGGTCGCAAGGGCAGTAGTCCCATGCACCGGCCCCTCGGCAGGCGACTTTCCAGGACCAAGTTTCGAACGCGACTGCGACACGCGACGGCCCCTGACGTTGTGGGGATGATACCCCCTCCCGTTTCCGCTCGGCGGGGGTCCGGAACGGGTAGCACGGCAGACGCCTGGAAGTCAATCTTCCGGAGCCTCGGTCAGCGGCGCAGCCGGGGTGGAACCGGTGCCGCCGCGAATCGACGGATGCACCTGGTTTCGTCCCCGCGCCTTGGCCAGATACAGGCACCGATCGGCCTCGCGGACCAGGTCGGCCGGACCTGCCATCCGGAGGTTGCGCGTGGCCACACCCACCGATACTGTAAGCCGAATCGGCAGCGCGGAGCCGTCGTTTCCTGTGAACCGCGCGTCCTCGACCGCCGCCCGGACACGTTCCCCGAGCAAACAGCCGATGTCTTTCGTCGTGTTGGGCGCGGCGATGATGAATTCCTCGCCTCCGAACCGGGCGACGACGTCTCGAGATCGGACCTGAGACTGGATAGCACCGGCGATTCGTCGCAATACCTCGTCTCCGACTAGGTGTCCGTGGACGTCGTTGAACTTCTTGAACCAGTCGACGTCGATCATCAAGACTGCCAGATCCTCGCCGGTCTGAACCGCGTGATCCCAACACTGCTGGAATAGGTCCATGAACCTGCGCCGGTTGTTCAGGTCGGTCAGTTGGTCCTCGTTGGCCAGTTTCAGCGTCTCGTGGTGCAGGCGGGAGTTAGCAACCGCCAGCCCGACGTAGCGGGCGACCAGTTTCAAGAAGTCGATGTCGGCGCCCTCGAACGCGCCCGGCTCGGATCGGACCAGGACGATTATGCCGCCGTTAGTCGCGTTAGCCAGAAAGGGGATTGCCACCAGCGAACCGACCCCGCCGCCCGTGTACAACGCGTCCGCCTGCTTGTTCGTTCCGGCCTCGGGGATGTACAACGGTTCGCCAGTCCGCAAGCAGTTGGCCAGCGTACCCGTCTCGCCGTCCGCAGACGAGGGACCCGTCAGCAACCCCTGGGCGTGGCGAAGGACTAAATGTGGCGAGGCCTCCTCCTGGAGCATCACCCGGAAATCGACCAGACCCAGGGACCGCGTCAGTGTTGCTCCCACTGTAGCGAGAACCTCGTCCAGGCCTCGGGCACCCGACACGACATCTGCGACCTCCAGCAGGGTCGACACGACGTGCATGCGCCGGACGAGTTGGTCGTTAAGTTCCACCAGTTCCTGGGACTTCGCCAGTACCTCCTCCTTCAGGCGCAACTCGCGCTGCGCCCATGTGACCATCAGGTCCGACCGAAGGGCCGAGGCGGTCAGGTTGGCGACGCGGTCCATCAGCCCGTTGAACGCTCGGGCGACATCCGTGAACTCGTCTTTGCCGGTCGCTTCCATCCGCCGCATCAGGTCACCGGCCTCGACGTTTCGGAAGGCGCGGATCAACGCTTCCAGCCGCCAAACGACCATCCGCAAAACCAGTTGGTAGACCAGGACGCCAGACAGGAACGCCAGCAGAACGCCGACCAGGACTGATGACACGATGGCGAATGTTCGATTTTCGCCGGGGGGCGCCACGTCGATCGGCGGCAGGATCTGGGAAATTGCTACAAGGCCGCCCAGCACGGCGAGCAAAACCCCGGTGGCTGCGGCTACGGCGACGCGCCGACCGACGGCACTCGTACCCCAGGTGATGCGGACGGGCGGCTTCTTCATAGCGGATCGATAATCGCATCGTTCGCGGACCGGCGCAAGTCCGCCGATTCCCGGCCAGGGCGGCGGAATTTGAACCCTATCGTTGACGTACGGGGCGGCCTTCCCGAACATAACGACATGTCGTGGACCCACGAGCGGATCGACGAGTTGCTGCTTAACGTGCCTCCCGAGCCCGGGGTTTACCTGATGCGGGACCGCGCAGGGCGCGTCGTGTACGTCGGGAAGGCGATCCATCTGCGCAACCGCGTGTCCAATTACTTCCAGCCATCGGGGGACCCGCGCCCGTTCGTGGCGTTGCTATCCGGGGTCTTGGACCGTATCGATACGGTGGTCACGTCGAATGAAAAGGAGGCCTTGATCCTCGAAAACGAGCTGATCAAGAAGTACCGCCCACGGTTCAACGTGCTGCTGCGCGACGACAAAAATTATTTGTACCTGCGGCTGGACACGAACGCCGAGTGGCCGCGTCTTGAACTGGTCCGACGTCGTCGCGACGACGGGGCCGCATACTTCGGGCCCTACCACTCGGCGGCGGCGGTGCGTGCGACGTTCGGCTTGGTCAACCGGCACTTTGGCTTGCGGACCTGCACGGACACGACGTTTCGGAACCGGTCGCGCCCGTGTCTGGAGTACTCGATGGGCCGCTGTCCTGCGCCGTGCGTCGGGCTGGCGTCTCGGGAGGAATACCGCGATCGGGTCGAAGCGGCCGTAATGTTCCTGCGGGGGCGGCACGACGACGTCAGGCGGTTGCTGGCGGCGCGGATGCAGGCGGCGGCCGAGGCCGAGAACTTCGAGGAGGCGGCGCGGCTGCGTGACCACCTGAAGGCGATCGAGACCGCGATGACTCGGCAGGCGGTCGTGCTGCCGACTACGGACGACCTGGACGCGATCGGGTTCGCGCGATCTGGCGATTGCGCGGTGTTCGCGGTGCTGCGGTTCGAGGGGGGCGTTTTGGCCGAGCGGGTGCCGTTCGTGCTGGAC
>CAZHDQ010000043.1:0-11427 GCA_964531595.1 uncultured Anaeromyxobacteraceae bacterium | reverse complement strand
TGCGCCCAAATCGGCTTGTCGCCTTGCAGTTGACCCTGTTTCGCCGACCTCGGTCGTCGGTTTGACGGTGAATTGGGGTATCCACGCCGCCTTGACGGCGCAACCGATGCTCTGTAATTGTCATCTTTTTCCGGCTGCCCGGATTCCCTGCTTAGCGCAAGCGTTCGGAGTCAGCCGAAGCTGACCGTGACGCGCAGGAGAACGCTGATGCAGGACGACGAGCAGACCTTTTCGCTTCGGCCCTGGCGCGGCCAGTGGGCCCACCTGCCTCTGGTGATCCTGCCCTTCGCCCTAATGATGCCGCTGACGCTCCTGGCGATTTGGCTGCAGCAGACGCGCGGCCTGGAGCGCCTCGAAACCACCCTCGGCTGGGTCGCGAGCCTCGGCTTCGCGGTACTCGTGTTCGCCCTTCCAGTGCTCTGGATGCGCCAGCAGAAACGGGGCACCGTGTTGCTGCGAGTAACCCGGGGCCGCGCAGAACTACTGACACCAGCAGGCCAGTCGCTGGCTGTGACCCCGGTGACCCCGGGGAACGTCCGTTTCGGTGTCTTCAAATACACGATCAGCTCCCGCATCGTTTTGGGTACATTCCGCTCCCCGCGGGTCGAAATCGTCTTCCCGGAACGAAGGCTGGTGATCGGTGGCGAGAGCGTGCCGGCCGGTGACGAGGAACCCCTCGAGGCGAAGCCGGGCTTCCTGGTCACGGCGGCAGAATGGGCGCGGCTGGTGTCGGCGCTTGGGGGGTGAGGCGGACCGGGCCAACGATCCGGACCCTGAAGACCGAATCAGGCGACCGACGCACCAGTAATTCAACCCACCGCAACACGCCGAAACCGATCACGGCGCCGCCAAGAGACGCGGCGGCGGCAACCAGGTCCCGCGACCTCCCAGCGACCCCGTCGCCAAGCATCAAGTACCAGGTACCCACGCCGCAGGCGATCGCCAGGACCACCGGGACGACGTACACCCACCAGACGGCCTTTAGGACCCCGCCCTCGGCGATGCCTACCTGTACGCTGGTGCCGGGCGCGAACCCGTATGGGTCATCCGCATCGAAACGCACGATCCCGCCCCGAGATAGCGGGGCACAAGCCCCCTTTGCATGGCAACCGTCGCATGCCGCGCCACGATGAATCTCGACCCGCGCTCGGCCATCCGACAATCGTTCGATGACAGCGCCGATTTCGGTCATTTCGGGCTCCTGGTGTCAGCCGAAGCATCTGTATCGCGGTCGCCGGCATGCACCTGGGTCGAACCCCACCAACCATCAGGCATCAGACATCTTCGCGGCGTCCGCCGCAGCCTTCGCCGCGGCCGCAGCGGCTTGGGCGACTGCCCTCTTCGCGGCATCGGCAGCCTTGCGCTCAGCGAGGAGGCGTTTGCCCTCCTCCTTGGCCACAGGATCGATGGACTGCAATGGGATGAGGCAGCCTGGTTTGCATGCGTCAATACACAGCCCGCACGACTTGCACTTGGCGTAATCGAATACCGGCAGGTTCTGGTCCCAGTCCAGGGCGTCGTACGGGCAGGCCCGCACGCAGGCCTTGCAACTGATACAGCCGACCGTACAGATCTTGCGAACCTCCTTCGCCGGCAGACGCGTGTGGCAATGCAGCACGGCGCGACCGGCGTGGACCTCCAATGCGATCACACCCTTGGGACACGCGGTAACGCACTTGCCGCAGGCCGTACACTTTTCGATGTCAACGATGGGCAGGCGGTCCGGTCCCATGTGGATCGCGTCGAACGGGCAGGCCGCCACGCAGTCGCCCAATCCGTCGCAACCGTAGGGACAGGCCTTGATCCCGCCCTCGGACAGCAGTGCCGCACCCTTGCAAGACGAAACACCCTTGTAGACGAAACGACTGCCACACGCCGCGGGCGTCCCACCGCAGCGCACGCGCGCCACCAACCGAACCCGTTCAGTCGCTTCCAGGCCAAGGATCGCTGCGACCTTCTTCGCTAATTCGTTGCCGCCAGGCGCACATCCGGCCAAGTCAGCCCGACCCTCGACGATCGCCTTTGCGAAGCCGGCGCAACCCGGGAAACCGCAACCGCCGCAGTTTGCGCCTGGCAGGATTTCGCTGATCCGCTCGATACGCGGGTCTTCGTCCACGTGAAACGCCCGGGACGCCACGGCCAGCATGGCGGCCGAGACAGCTCCGATACCGCCCAGCGCCCCGCTGCCGATCAGGATCGCATTGATGTCCATTATCCGTCCCCGTTCCGCCCGGCCGAACGCCGGGCGCCAATTACATCTTCACCATGCCCGAGAAGCCCAGGAACGCCAGCGACAGGATGCCCGCCGTGACCAGTCCGATCGGGATCCCGCGCATCGAACGAGGCGTCTCGACGTTTTGCGCCAACCGTTCCCGCATGGCCGCAAACAGGATCAGCACCATCCCGAATCCCAATGCCGAAGCGAACGCGAACACCAACATCTGCATGAAGTCGAAATCCTTCTTGATCGCCAGGATCGCGGTGCCCAGGACCGCGCAGTTAGTGGTGATCAGCGGCAGGAAGATCCCCAGGGCTGCAAAGAGCGAAGGCGACACCTTCTTGATCACCATCTCGACGAACTGCACGAGCGCGGCGATCACCAAGATGAAAACAATTGTCTGCAAGTACTGCAACTTCGCAGGCACCAGCAGGCCCTGATACAACAGAAACGTAAGGATCGACGCCAGCGTGATGACGAACAACACAGCAGCAGACATGCCGACAGCCGATTCGACCTTCTTGGATACGCCCATGAACGGGCAGATGCCCAGGAACTGCGCCAGCACCAGGTTATTGACGAACACCGCCCAGACGATCAGGGCGAGGTATCCGGAAACGTCCATCCTACGCCCTCCTCAGCTTGTTCAGCCCAGCGATGATCAGGCCCAACGTAATGAAGGCCCCGGGCGGCAGGATCATGACCAGCACGGGCGATGACGCGAATCCCTGTCCCAGCAGGTTGAAGCCCAGCAGCGACCCGTTGCCCAGCAGTTCGCGAAATGCCGACACCAGCACCAGCCCGAAGGTGTACCCAAGCCCCATCCCCAGGCCGTCGAGCATCGAACCCAACACCGGGTTCTTCGACGCGAACGCCTCGGCACGTGCCAGGATCACGCAGTTGACGACGATCAGTGGGATGAATACACCCAGGGCCTCGTGCAGTTCTGGCGCGTATCCCTCCATCACCATGTCGACTACCGTGACGAACGATGCGATCACGACGATGAATGCCGGGATGCGGACAGCCGACGGGATCACCTTGCGCAGCAACGACACTACGACGTTGGAGCAGGTCAGCACAAACACGACCGCCGCACCCATGCCCAAGCCGTTAATTACCGAGGTCGTGATGGCCAGGGCCGGGCACATGCCCAGCAACAGCACCAGCAGCGGGTTTTCCTTCAAAAACCCCCGTGAAAACACCTGGGAAAGCTGTGCCTCAGCCATTGTCGCCCTCCTTCGCCGCAGGGGCCTCTGGGGTCTTGTCCGGGACCGGTACGTCCTCCCTGGGCGCCGCCGCCAGTCCAGCCACCTCCTCGCGGTACACCGCCACTGCGCGATTGACCGCCCGAGTCGCGGTCCGGGACGAAATCGTCGCGCCGGTAATCGCGTCGATCTTGCCACCGTCCTTGCGGACCTCCAGGTTCCCCGCAGCCGGGTACGCCAGGTCCTTGAACTGCGCACGGAATGGCGGGTCCTTTAGTTTGGTCCCCAGGCCGGGCGTTTCCTTGTGCGACAGAACGTCGTATCCGATCACTGTAGGCGTGGCCGGATCGCCCTTTAGGCCCACCATGTAAGTCACGTCGCCACCGTACCCGTCGGGGTCGACCACGCGGACGGCGACGCCCACCAGTTTCCCGGCCATCCGAGCCGGGTACAACTGGGGCAAGCGGTCGCGCTGCGCGGCGGTCAGCGTCTCGGGATCCACGTCGGACACCACGCGCAGTTCGCGGTCCGGCGCGTTATCGAATTCCGGTAACACCTGCTTGAGGGCCTTCAGGGTTTTGTTACGCCGCGCCTCAGCGATCGGTTCGATCGTCAACTGGTTGACCACCGCCAGCAACGCCGCAGAGATCACGGTAATCAGCGTCAGAACCACGACATATCGGACTTCCGGCTTCATTTCGCCACCTCCGCCCTGGGCAGGGTCCCGAAGGTCCGTTCTTTCATCAGGTGGTCGATCAGTGGCGTCGCAGCATTCATCAGCAAGATCGCGAAGCTAACGCCTTCAGGGTACCCACCGAACAACCGGATCAGGGCGGTCAGCAAGCCGCATCCGACCGCAAACACCACGCGCCCGCCAAACGACAACGGCGACGTCACCATGTCGGTCGCCATGAAGAATGCGCCAAGGATTAGGCCACCCGACAGCAGGTGAAACCAGGGCGCCGCGTACTTGTCGGGGCCACTGATCCAGTAAGCCAAGCCGGTCACGACGAGTGTCGTTGCGATGAAGACCACCGGAATCTCCCAGGTGATCACCCGACGGATCAGCAGCACGATGCCGCCCAGCAGCAGCGCCGCCGCGGAAATCTCGCCTATGCTACCGCCTACGTTGCCCAGGAACAGGTCCGTGCTGGTCGATGCGATCTCGGCCAAGCGGCCTTCCTGCAGCAGGCCCAGCGGCGTCGCCCCCGTTACGGCGGCCAAATCCTCGGCGGACACCAGGCCGCGAAACCCCGGCTTGAGCCACGTCGTCATCAGCGTGGGCCAGGACACCAGCAGGAATACGCGGGCCACCAGCGCCGGGTTGAAGATGTTGGCCCCCAGCCCACCGAACAGGTGCTTCGCAATGACCATCGCAACCAGTGCGCCGACGATGATCAACCACCAGGGGGCTGTCGGCGGCAGGTTCATGCCAAGCAGGATGCCGGTGACCAGCGCCGACCCATCCTTCAACGTCCCCGGAGTCTTCAGCAGGCGCAGCGACACCGCTTCGAACGCCAGGCAGGCCACAACGGACAGCGTCATCGTCCGAACGGCCTCCAGACCGAAGTACCAAAACGCAACGGCCACCCCGGGCAGCAGCGCGGCCGCCACCCAGAACATGATCTGCGAGATCGAGTCCCGACCGTGCAGGTGTGGCGACGGACCGACCTTCAGCATCAGTTTCGCAGTCAGGTCCGTCTGTGCCGGGGCTGCGGGCACGGGCACTCCAGCCGATACCGGGTTCCCGGCGGCCGGCGCCGAGGCCGTGGCGACATCAGGCTTTTCGTTCATTGAGTTTCGCCTTCGCAATGCGGAAGAGTTGGACCAGCCATCGGTTCGACGGGCACACGTAACTGCACGATCCGCATTCCATGCATTCCCGGACGTGCAGCGCCAGGGCGCCGTCCAGATCGCCAGCCTCGATGAACCTCGCGATTTCCGCGGGACGTAGTCGCAGAGGACAGATTTCGACGCACCGCCCACAGCGCAGGCAAGGGCCGGCCTCCAGGTCCACCGCCGTCTCGGCGTCGAAAAACAGGAACCCCGACGTCCCCTTGACGATCGGGACTTCCATGTCCGACAACGTCACGCCCATCATCGGACCGCCCATGACCACGCGGTCCGGATCGCCGGTCAATCCGCCGCAGAAATCGACGACATCGCCCAGCATCGTGCCCAGGCGGACGCGGACATTGGACGGCTGCGCCACACTCGGGCCCGACAGCGTGATTGTCCGTTCGATGAACGGGAGTCCAGCCATCACGGCATCGGCCACTCGCGCCGCCGTGCCCACGTTCTGCACCACTACACCCACGTCCAACGGCAGACCGGGGGGCGGCGGCACCTCGCGCCCGGTCAGGGCCTTGACCAACTGCTTTTCGCCACCTTGTGGGTACTTTACCCGGCACGCGACGACCGTCACACCGGGCACATCGGCGAAGGCCCGCGTCAGCACCGCGATGGCGTCCGGTTTGTTGTCCTCGACGCCGACAATCGCCCGCGCAACGTCCAGCGCCCGCATCAGGATTCGCACCCCATGGACGACCTTGTCCGTTTCTTCAAGCATCGTCCGGTGGTCGCAGGTCAAAAACGGTTCACATTCGGCGCCGTTGATCACCAACAGATCGACTTTTTTACCCCGAGGCGGGGACAATTTGACGAACGTCGGGAAAGCGGCGCCGCCCATGCCGACGACACCTGCGTCGCGAATTAGCGACCGGATCAGCCCCGGCGCCATCGAATCGTAGTCAGTATTCGCACCGGGCAGCGTGAAAGGATGCGGCGGCCAAACCATCGGATCACCGCCAGCTTCAACCTCGGGTGCCGTGTCGCGGGCCTCGATCACGACCGCTTCCGCCATGAACCCGCCCGGGTGACGATACTTGGCTATCGCCGTCACTTCGCCGGCGATCGACGCATGAACCGGCGCCGACACGAAGCCACCCGGCTCGCCGACGACCTGTCCCTGCGCAACCCGGTCCCCGACCTGGACTACCGCCTTGGCCGGCGCCCCCAGATGCTGTCGGAGCGGCAGCACCACGCGCTCGGGCGGTGCCATCACCCGCACCGGCAACGCGCAGGTCGCCTCCTTATGCTCAGCGGGGTGAATGCCTCCCCGAAACGTCCTTCTAGTCGCCATCAGCGCCTCCGCATGCGATTGCGCAGCCCCCAGCCTGGGCGGCCGGGGCCCTTTCGGGCGCGGATTGTATCCCCAAGGGGGACGGATTGCATTGCCGAAAGTCCAGTTTTGGTTCAAAATCCTCACGCTACCACATCCGCCCAGACCCTTGTTGAGGAGGTCGCCATGGCCGCAAATCCCGTTCCAGAAACACTTTCGCCCAATCCGTTGCGCGCCGGAGCCCCCCAGGGGTACGCGTTCGAAACGAACGACGGCGTGAGGCTTCGGTTGACGCGGTATCGCGGCCAGGGCAGACGTCCGGTCCTGATTGCGCCCGGTTTCGGGGTGTCCACGCTGTCGTTTTCGGCGAACACGCAACAGCCAAACCTGCCGCAGACACTGGCCGCCGCCGGCCACGACACGTTCCTGCTGGACTATCGCGCCAGCCCGGACCTGCCTTCGGCCGGAACACGATTTGACATGGACGACGTGGCGCGCCGTGACTGGCCGGCGGCCGTCGAAGCGGTGCGCACCCTGACCGGCGTGGATTCCGTACTGGCCTTTGGCCACTGCGTCGGTGCGATGACTCTCTTGATGTCGCGACTGGCAGGGCTGGAGGGCGTTCGCGCGCTCGTTTGCTCGCAGTTGTCGACGCACCCGGTGACGACCCTTTTGACTCGCGTCAAAGCGGAACTGCGACTGGCCGACATGATGGATATGGTGGGCATCGACACGTTGGACACGAACCCAGGCACCGGGCCTATAAGGCGGCTGATGGACCTGCTGGTAAGGGCGGTGCCGGTGGACCCCGAGGAGCGATGCGACAGCCCCGTGTGCCAGCGAATCTTCGCCTTGTACGGCCCGTCGTACCGGCATGCGTGCCTGGCCCCAGCCACGCACGCGGCCATCCCTGCGATGTTCGGCATCTCAAGCGTGCCCGCCTTCAGGCACATCAGCCGCATCCTGAGGACGGGCCACGTAGTGGATGCGAGCGGGCAGGACACGTACCTTCCGGAAATCGACCGGCTAGCCATGCCGATCCTGTTCCTGGCGGGGGAAAAGAACCGCCTGTTTCTACCGGAAACAACGAAGCGACTCTATGATATGTTGTGTGAACGATTCGGCGATGATGGATTCGAGCGCCGGGTGTTCGCGGGTTACGCCCACATGGACTGCTTCCTAGGGCAAAACGCCGCGCGCGACGTGTACCCGGACATCCTGGGATTTTTCGCACGGCACGGTTGATGGGGCGCCCGCCCGCGCCCCGTTCGACAAAGGAGCGCACCCTTGAGCGAGTCCCTGGTCGGCCGTTCGCTGGATGATCGGTACCAGATCGTCCGAGAGATCGGCGACGGTGCGATGGGTTCGATCTACCTGGCCCGGCAGGTCGCGGTCGACCGGATGGTCGCTATCAAGGTTCTTCGACGCGGCAACACTCCATTTTCGTCCGCCGTTGGGCGATTCATGGAGGAAGCGCGCGCCGCTAGCGGGCTGCACCATCCAAATGTCGTCACCGTGCATGACTTTGGGCGCACCAGCGATGGCCTTCTGTACCTGGTCCTGGAATACCTGGACGGCGTGACGCTGGCCCGGATGCTTGAAGCGGGTCCGCTGGCACCCGAACGGGTCATCGATATCGGGATCCAAATCTGTTCAGGCCTGGGCGCCGCCCACGCGCGCGGCATCGTCCACCGCGACCTGAAGCCCGAGAACGTGATGCTGTGCGAAATCGAAGGATTCGGCCCGTTGGCCAAGCTGCTGGACTTCGGGATCGCCAAGTCACTGATGCTGAGCAGTCGGTGGACCGTTGACGGCGTCACAATGGGCACGCCGCTGTATATGTCGCCCGAACAGGCGTCTGGCAGGCCGGTCGGTTTCGCCTCGGACCTTTACGCATTGGGCGTCATCCTTTACGAAATGCTGGTCGGACGGCCCCCTTTCGATGACGCTGACCCGCTGGCGGTCCTGGATGCGCACTGTCACGTCGCCCCGCAAGACGTCACGCAGGCCGCGCCTTGGCCGATCCCCGAGGGGCTGGCACGCATCACGATGCAGTGTCTGGCAAAGCATCCGGCGGAACGACCGAATTCCGCGGCCACGGTGCGCGCGATCCTGGCCGACTTGCTCCCGTCACGACAGGCCGCACTCACTGACGTATTACCGGTTGCGGCCGCAGCGCCCTTCGCGCCACCACCGCCGAAGGACGATTTGGGCGGGGCATGGCAGCCTGGCCAACTGATCGACCAGCGGTTCTACATCGAGCGCATCGAACAGTCGACGCCATCAACCACCGCACTCGCCATCGACACCCAGGCCCCGGAAGGAACCCGGGTCACATTGCGACGCATCCCGCTGCCGCCCCAATGCGATCGCGACTTCCTGGAACTGGCCATCGAGCAGCACCTGGCGCTGCTGACACGGTTCCGGCACGACGGCATCGTCGCCCTTCGACACGTTGAGGTCGGGATGGACCACGTGCGTGTGGTTTCAGCCACCTCGCCGGGCACGCCGTTGGAAAAGACGCTGGCGGCGACCGGTCGCCTGACCCCGGACGAAGCCGTCGAGTTGATCCTGGACCTGCTTCCGGCTGTCGACGCGCTTCATGGACTACGACTGGTTCACCAAGACATCCGGCCGGGGACGATCCGTCGAACCACGGATGGTCGAATGCTCCTCGACGGCCTGGGGCTGTGGCCGTTGTTCGAAAGCGAATTGCCGATCTACCCAGCGGATGAGGCCGCCGAGGCACGGCTGTACAAGGCTCCCGAACAGCTGGGCATCATCGGTGACCCCGTGGGCCCCGAAACGGACATGTACGCTATCGGCGCCCTTCTATATCGCCTGCTGACCAACCACACTCCGTTCGAATCCTACCGGGAAGGTGACATCTTCCAGCGGAAGTTGACCTCCCAGATCCTGCAACCGTCGGCACTCGTCGAGGGCATTCCTCCCGCCCTCGACGAGATAGTGGGGCGCCTGATGCGGCCCCGGGCCATCGACCGGTTCCGCTCGGCTGCCTCTCTAGCGCAGGCGCTGGAACGCTATCGTTCTGGCGACCCGACCAGCCAAGGCGAGGTCTTCCACCTGGTCGCTGCTGAAGGCCACCTCCACGGTCGGGAGAACGAGCGTCGGCGCCTGCTGGAGCGGCTCGATTCCCTGTTCGAACGCGGCGCGGGTGCCATGGTGATCCTGAGCGGTCCACCGGGCATCGGCAAGACGCGAATTGTCGACGAGATCGTGCTCGAGGTCCGCCGCCGCCGCGGTCTGGTGGTTAGGGCCAAGGCCCAGGAAGCGGACGTCACCTCGCCATTCGGGGCATGGCGTGAAGTGCTGGCGGGGATCGGGGCGGCCATCCCACGGATGGAGGGGCGTTCGCGGGAGGCATTCCTTAAGCGTCTTTCCACCGCCGTCGACCTGCAGGGCGCGCTGCTTCGGCCGTTTGCCCCCTGGCTGGCCCGGCATTTCACCGGCGCCAGTGTCCCGCCGCCGGTGCCCCCGGAATCGCAGCGTGACCGGCTGATGGCATCGCTTTGCCAGGTCCCTCTGGCGCTCGCTGGCGCTGATTCCCCACTGTGCCTTGTGCTGGACGACCTCCAGTGGATGGACGCAGCGACGTTGATGGTGCTGGATCTGGTCGCAGCGAACGTCGACCGCCACCAACTGCTCGTGTTGGGTTGCACGCGGGGCATCAACAGCGAACTCTCACGGGTGCTGGCAGGTATCGGGCCAGAGCGGCTGACCCGGATCGAACTGTCCGGTCTTTCGTTCCCGGCGGTCCGGGCGTTCATCGAGGAGCGGATCGGCGACGCCCAGGGCCTGAACGAATTCGCGCAAACGCTGCTGCGCCTTTCAGACGGCAATCCGTCTGGGCTGCGCACGCTGCTGCAGGAAGCGGAATTCGTCGGCGCCATCGTCCGCCGGGAGATGTCCTGGGTCATCGACTTGACACGATTGGGCGACTTGCTGCCCGCCGAAAACGTCGTCAAACGTATCCGGACGCAGGTAACCGATCTGGGCCCCGAATCAGTCGCGGTCCTCCAGGCCGCGGCGGTCTGGGGTAGAGGATTCGACATCTCGGTGCTGTCGTCACTGCTGCCCGAGATGCCCCGCGAGCGGATCGTCGGCACGCTGGTCGAAGGCGAACGCGCGGGCCTGCTTCTGGGGCCGCGCCGTGAAGCCCCAGCGGGATACCGGTTTTCGCACGACTCGCTGCATGAGTCCCTGTTGTTCGACCTGGCAATCGACCGGCGCCAAGCGTTGCACAGACAGGCATCGGGAATCCTGGCGGCATCGGGATTCCTGCCGGCGGGCATGGCACAGCGTCGGGCCGAGCACCTGGTACATGCAGACCCGAGGCTCGATGACGTGCCGATCCTGGAGCAAGCAGCCCGGAGGGCGCTGGAAGGGTACGCGGCACAAGGCGCCCTGAACCTCGGTAATGCGGCTCTGGCCCGCCTGACTGGGCTACCGGCGGACGACGAGAACGTTGTGCGCCTGAAGCTGCTGGTCGCTTCTGCGCTGGTGATGGCGCGATTGCCCGAAGAGGCCGAACGGCTGCAGCGAGAGGTGCTGGCCGGTCACCTGCCGCCGTTGACCCTGGCCAGGGCAACCAAGGAACTAGCCGACGCTCAGTTCGTGATGGGACGGCTGGACGAGTGCATTGCCAGCGAACAGCGGGCTGCGGCCTCGCTGGGGTATCGGCGTCCTGCCATCGCATTTCTGGCCAAGTTGCGCGAGGCACAACGGGCAGCCCGCGAGATCTGGTGGGAAAGCCGGACACCCAGGGACTACGACCCTAAACGGCAACCCGACGAGCACGACGAACTGCTGGCAGTCGTCCTATACCACGAGTCACGCGCCCGATTTTTCCGCGAGGGGAA
>CAZHDQ010000042.1:0-11443 GCA_964531595.1 uncultured Anaeromyxobacteraceae bacterium | reverse complement strand
AAAAAAGCGGGGGGCATGGTTTGGCTGACCACCAAAAAACACCGGCGGCCATCCGACCCGTTGTATCCTGTCCGGCGACGACAGGAGTTCACCGGTGAAACTGCTGCTGGTTCTGGGCACACGCCCTGAGGCGATCAAACTGGCGCCAATCATCGCCGAGGCTCGCGGACGCCCTGGAGTCGACGTTTCGCTGTGCGTGACCGGCCAGCACCGCGAAATACTGTTACCCATGCTGGACCTGTTTGACTTGCGCCCCAACCATGACCTGGACTTGATGCGCCCCGGCCAGGACCCGGCCGACCTAGCCGCCCGCTCGCTGACGGCCCTGGCCGAACTGTTACGGTGCGACCGGCCGGACCGAGTCGTGGTCCAGGGCGACACGACAACGACATGGACTGCGGCGATGGCGGCCTTTCTGGCCCGTGTGCCAGTCGCACACGTCGAGGCAGGCTTGCGGTCCGGCGACCCCGGACACCCTTTCCCCGAAGAGGTGCATCGGCGAGTCGTGACCCAGATCGCGGATCTCCACCTGGCCCCCACCGCGTGGGCCCGGGACAACCTGCTGCGAGAGGACGTGCCCGACGACCGGATCGTCGTCACCGGCAATCCAGCGGTCGACGCGCTGCTGGTCATAATGGATCGGATCGAGCGCGACCCGCCCGACGACGTACGCGCGGTGGCAGCATGGCACGCACAGACCATCGGGGATCGCCCAATGGTGCTGGTCACCGGACATCGGCGCGAAAGCTTCGGGGAAGGATTCAGGCACATCTGCAATGCGATCGCCGAATTGGCAACGGCCTACCCTGAACATCACTGGGTTTTCCCGGTGCATCCGAACCCGAATGTCCAGGGCCCGGTAAATGCGACGTTGTCGGGTCGGGCCAACGTACACTTGCTGCCACCGCAACCCTATGCTGCGTTCGTGTGGTTGATGTCTCGCTGCCGCTGGATCCTCACTGATTCGGGCGGCATCCAAGAAGAGGCCCCGACGCTGGGCCGACCGGTGCTGCTGATGCGGAAAACGACCGAGCGACCCGAAGGCGTTGAGGCCGGGGTCGTGACACTGGTTGGCACCGATCGTGCCCGAATCGTGGCCGGTGCCCGCGCGTGCATCGAACAGGGTGACCGGCGGTTGGACGTCGTCAACCCGTTTGGGGACGGGCACGCCGCACGGCGGATTGTCGACGCGCTACTCGCCAGGGGATAACCCCCCGGTTGCGGGTTCGGTGGGATTCCATGGCCGCAGGCGATGTCACACGATTGACCACCCCCCGAACGAACTGCTACCGTGCGGTCGCCAAAAACAGGGGACAGGCATGCGCCCAGACGGCCGTTCGGCAGACCAGTTGCGCGACGTGCGCATCGTAACCGGGGTCCAGCGAGATCCCCACGGATCGGCACAGGTGACGTTCGGCAACACGGTCGTACTGTGCGCTGCGACCGTTTCCGAACGCGTGCCCGAATGGCTCCAGGGCAAGGGGCGCGGCTGGGTGACGGCCGAGTATGCGATGCTGCCAGGCTCCGCGCGCGGCCGAGTGTCCCGAAAGCCCAAGGGGCGGTCCGAGGAGATCCAGCGACTAATCGGCCGTTCGCTGCGGGCTGCGGTCGACCTGGAGGCGATGCCCGATCTGGCCATCACGGTCGACTGCGACGTGCTCCAGGCCGATGCCGGTACGCGCTGCGCGTCGATTACGGGCGGCTGGGTCGCCCTGACGCTGGCATTTAACAAACTGGTCACCGAGGGCAGGCTGCCGGCCTCCCCGATGCGGCGGCACTTGTGTGCTGTGTCCTGCGCGCTATTGGACGGCGGGGCCGTGCTGGACCCTGACTACGCCGAGGACCACAGGGCCGACGTCGACGCAAATTTCGTAATTGCCGAGGGCGGCCGGTTGGTCGAGGTCCAGGCCACCGCGGAAGGCGCCCCGTTCGATGACGCCGCGCTCCTGGCGATGCTGGCGCTGGTCCACCAGGCTGCACCGGCACTGTTCCAGGCCCAGCAGGACGCGTTGCAGCCCTGACCGACGTTTTGGACCGTCTGCCCTGCCCCGCTCGGGGCGAACCCCATTGACCCCGCCCCGAACCCCCCGTTATGCTCTGAGACGCCCGAATGCGGACGGCACCTAATGGAGGTTGAGCGATGAACCCAGCATTGAAAATCGGGATCTTATTGACCGCACTGGCGATCGCCTGCGGTGACGGCAACGGCAGTCCGACCGACCTGGGGGCGGATCCGGCCCGGGATCCGGGCGTGACCACCGACGTACCGGTTGACCCTGGCGTGCCGGTGGACCCAGGCGTACCGACCGATACTCGGCCCGAGGACACGCCCCAGCCAAACGACACGATTTCCGACACGGTCGACGATGCCGTGGACGCGGTCGAGGACTCGGACGTCACGACGCCCCTGCCTGAGTTGGCGATCAAGCCGCCGCTCGTGACCCCGGCGAACCCTCTGAAAGACACCGACATTGAGAGCTGCTCGGTTTACCAGGCCGAACAGTGCGTCGACGGCAAAAAACTGGCCTGCGCCGTTTACGACACCCAGGAGGAGGCCTTCGTCGAGCCCGACCCGATGCTGCAACGCGTGTTGCTACTGGAACGGTGGCGCGACCTGTACAACAAGCCCGACGGCATGACTTCCGAACGGAACTTCAATAACCCGACGCTGCCCGGAACACCCGAGGAAGTCTGGGCGTCGGACGACAACTTCGCGGCCCACGATGGCATGGGCGACTCGGGTATCTGGACCGGCTGGACAGTGGTCGGCGACATATTGCGCTATTCCCAGACCGGCACTGACGCGGACTATCAGCGGATGGAGGACGGTATCCGGACGCTGATCACGATGTACGAGGTGTCGGGCGTGCCCGGTTACTTCATCCGGTATTTCTTCCTGCTGCTACCCGAGGGCACACCGAACGACCCGGCACACGTGTTCCGGTACGAGGGCTTCCGTACGCTGACCGAACACTTCCGTGACGTGGACCCGGACGCGCTGGACCTGCTGCCGGCTGTGTACCGCGACGGCGTCGACATGGGCGACGATACGTTCGTCAAGGGCCGCCCGATGTGGAACGGCCGCCCGTCAATCGACCAGAACACCGGCCCGATGAACGCGCTGCCGATGGCCTATGCGATGCTGCGAGACGATGGGCTCAAGGAGCGTATCAAATACCACCTGACGTGCTACCTGAACCGGTTGGAGCGCGTCCAGATCATCAACCTGGACAAGAATCCCGACCTGCGCAACACATTGATGCAATTCTTCGGGTCGGGCGGACTTAACCTGGACCCGGGCGACATGGACCTGACCAAGATCGACACCATCGTCGGCTACGTGCAGCGCCAGATCAACACCACCAACGAGGCGACGTTCGACCGCACTTGCCCGGCCGGCCCGCCGCGCGTAAACTGGCGTACGATCGACGCCGCCAGCGACGAGTTCCTGCTGGATATGCTTGATTTCACAAGCGACATGGGCACCTCGCCCGACGGCCGCGAGAACCAGATCGACCACTACTACTTCCCCAGCATCCGGGGCGGCGACGCAATCCACATGCTGCACCTGGCCGCGATGGCCTACTGGTTCACCGACGACGATCAGTACCGCGAGTTCTTCTTCCACGACATCATCGAGGAACTGGACGGGATGCGCGTGATTGCAACGACCGGCGCCTACGACCAGTCCAAGTGGTGCAGCCACTTCTTCGGTGACCAGTTGACCTACGGTTCCTGGTGGGTGCTGCTGGGCATGCTCGAAGACGGAGGACTGAAAACCGAATTGCAAAAGCAGTTCCACATGGAGATGTGGGACAAGCTGCTCAAGGAAAAGGGCAACGCCGACTTCTACCTGATGTACGCCGGTGAAGTCCCCGATGGCATGACCGACGGCGGCCACGCCCAGGCACTGGAATACGCGCTGGCCCAACTGGCGACGATGGGCGGTAACGGCTTCGTCGAGGGTGAGCAGGTGCTGGACGACCCCCGACGCTCGTACACGTTGACTCCCGACTTCGTGCTGGCGAATGCCGACGGGATCGTCGCCGAATGCCCGACCCAGAAAGAAATCGACGTCTGCAACCAGGAAATCGACTTCATGGGATTCACGATTCCCGGGGCGAACACGCTGGACTACATGACCTGCGACGATGCCAACCCCTACATCTGCAAGCATGCCGACGGAAAGTGCAGCCAGGCGATGGCTTCGGATGCGCTTCCCGTCGCGCTGCGGCAGTACACAGACTGGTTGTGGCAGCGCAACCCCTACAAACTGATGAAGGGCGTCGGCCGCGAAGGTGGCGTCCAGTACCCGGGCAATGACCTATCCGAGCCGTACTGGAACGCGCGACGCTACGGCTTCATCACCGAGGGCGCCGGCCAGGTTCTGGCTTGGCAAGAGATCGGCACCTGCGAAGCCCCCATCGAGCGTTAGTGTCCTGATACGGAAGCCCGCCAAGGAATTCGGTTAGACACCGTCGTCGCGACCAAGCACGCCGGCCGTCAATCCGCCTCAAACACCCCATCCGCGACCGCGATGAATCGGTTGGCGTCGACCGAAGCGAAGAACACCATGCGAATTTCAGGATGCGCCCCGGGCCGCGCCAGATATTCCGCCAGCACCCGGGCCACGACTGCGGCCGCGCGATCCTTTGGAAAGCCGTACACGCCTGTCGAGATGGCAGGAAACGCGATGCTGCGAAGCCCCAGTCGCTCGGCCAGCGCCAGCGCATTGTGGTAGGCCGCCGCCAGGACAGCATCCTCGCCCTGGCCACCCCCGCGCCAGATCGGGCCCACCGTGTGGATCACGTGACGCGCCTTCAGCCGGCCGCCGGTCGTCGCAACGGCCTGGCCAGGGGGCAGTCCTTCCGGATGACTGGTGGCGCGGATGCGGCGGCACGCATCCAGAATTTCCGGGCCACCTGCCCGATGGATCGCCCCGTCGACACCACCGCCGCCCAACAAGCCTGAGTTAGCCGCGTTGACAACGGCATCGACATCGCACGCAGTAAGGTCCCCAACCTCAACACGGACGAGGCCGTCCAGATAGGTCTTCATCGCTAATCCTCGCAGGTTTGACGTCGCGCACTCCGGTGACGTCGGGCTCACAGGGCACGCTGGAAATCGCCGGATCGGGAAGCTAATCGATGCCCAGGACCGTGAATTCGGTACGACGGTTCGCGGCACGCCCCTTCGGTGTCGCGTTGTCCGCGACCGGGCGGTCCTGACCGTAACCTGCTGCCCGCAGCCGATCTGCCGCAACGCCCTTCTGGATCAGGTAGTTCCGCACAGACTCGGCACGCTCCTGGGATAGCGTCTGGTTCCGTTCAGCCGAGCCAGTACTGTCGGTGTGGCCCTCGATGCGTAGGCGCATATCCGTGAACTCGTTGAGCACCTGGACCGCCCGATCCAGAACCTTGAACGAACCTGCCAGGATTTTCGCGCTGCCCGTGGCGAAGTTGATCCCCTTGATGGCACCGGTGAACTCTTTCGCCTTCTCGGGTACGCAGCCCTTGAAGGCCTTGAAACCCACCTCGTCGGGGCAGTCGTCATCGATGTCCGGGACGCCGTCCCCGTCACGATCGGGGCACCCCTGATACGCGGCCTTTCCGGCCTCGTCGGGGCACCGGTCGCCCACATCGGCAATCCCGTCGCCGTCCCGGTCCGGGCAGCCCTTAGTGGTCGCCGGGCCGGCCTCGTCCGGGCACGCGTCATCCGCGTCGACAATCCCGTCGCCGTCCCTGTCCGGGCACCCATTCGTGGCTGCCGGGCCGGGATCGTCTGGACACGCATCGTCCGCGTCGGTGATCCCGTCGCCGTCCCGGTCCGGGCATCCCTTCAGCAACACGGTGCCAAAATCGTCGGGACACAGGTCGTCCGTGTCGGCAATCCCATCGCCGTCCCGGTCTGGCAGCGGCAGGACCTTCTTCACCCCACACACGAAAAAGTCCAGGCCCAGCAACAGTTCCAGGTTGTTCGAACCGTCCTTGTCCATGCCGTCCGAGATCACGTCGCGCACGTCAAGCCGAACCGCCATCCACGGCAGTACCATGCCTCGAACGCCGATCCCGATGTGACCACGGGGATCGGTGTCTTGCCCCATTGCGTCGCTTAGGCTGCTGTATGCACCAAAACCCGCCGCGATGAACGGGGACCAGTTGCCCTTCAGGAAATGGAACAGTAGTTCGATATCGTAAGCGAGCGCGTGGTTCGTGGTGCCCCGGGACTTTAGCGGGAGGTAAGCCAGTTCGGCCTCGATGGCCAGTTGCGGCAGCACGTGGACGCCAAGCCGCAGGCCTATGTCACCGGACCAGCGGCCATCGGGTTGTCTGTCGGCATGGTCGCCAAGGTCCCAGTCCCGGAAGCGCAGGTGCCCTCCACCGAAGACGCCGATGTAGACCGCCGGGCTGGGAAATTCGGCCTTCGCGTTTTCGGGTAGGACCAGCAGGACCGCCAGCACAAAAAATGCGAAAAAGTGAAGCACACGGTTCATGACGCGCCTCCTCGTCCCTGGGATCGCCACTTGGATTGGCCTTCCAAATCTGACCTGGCACGCACCCTATAACACGGACATTCCGATTCCAGGAAGATACGCCGCCGAGCGCTACTTCCAGAATGTCCGGATGGCCTCGGCGACCTCGTCCAACTGAAATGCCGTCAACTCCGGATAGATCGGGATCGAAAGCACCTCGGCGCACGCGCGTTCCGCGTGTTCGAAGGCACCCAACCGGTAACCCAGGTCCGCAAAACATGGCTGTACGTGCAAAGGTTCGGGATAGTAGACATCAGTGCCGATACCACGACTGGTCAGGTGCGCCCGCAATGCGTCGCGTCGACCCGGGACACGCAGCGTGAACTGGTTGAACACGTGGCGACCGTTCGGGTCATCGGCCGGCAGGACCAAGTGGCCGTCGACAGCGAGGCCTGCCAAGCGCTCACGGTACGCCACAGCATTGCGTCGGCGGGCCTCGGTCCAGTCATCCAAGTGGGCCAGTTTCACGTGCAGCACGGCCGCTTGGATCGCGTCCAGCCGAAAGTTGCCGCCCACCTGTTCGTGGTGGTACTTAGGTCGCCCCCCGTGGTTTCGCAGCAGCAGGATTCGGTCGTGCAGCGCCGCGTCGCGGCAAGTCACCAGACCGCCATCGCCGGCCCCGCCCAGGTTCTTGGACGGAAAGAACGAAAAGCACCCAGCGTCGCCCATCGAACCTGCCCGATGGCCGCGGTGCGAGGCCCCGATGGCCTGCGCAGCGTCCTCGATTATCGCCAAACCTTGCCGTGCCGCGATCGCACCGATTTGCCCCATGTCCGCGCACCGTCCGAACAGGTGGACAGGCATAACGACGCGCGTCCGCGGCGTCACGGCGGCAGAGACTGCATCGGGGTCGATGTTGAACGTTTCGGGGTCGATATCTGCAAAGACCGGTCGGGCGCCGACCCGCACGATCGCGCCTACGGTGGCGAAAAAGCTGAACGGCGACGTAACAACATCATCACCGGGCCCCACGCCCAGCGCCATCAGGGCCAACAGCAGCGCATCGGACCCGGACGATACGCCCGCCGCGTGAGGCGTTTCACAAAACGCCGCACAGTCATCCTCGAATGCCGCGACCCGCGGGCCAAGGATGAAGCTCTGGGACCGCAGCACAGCCAGTACGGCGGCTTCGACCTCGGCATCGATCTGCCGATACTGCGCCTTCAGGTCCAGCAACGGCACCGCCATCGCAGCCCCCTGCCCCAGCCGACCCATCACAAGTCCGGGTGGGGATCCAACACCATGACGACCCGGTCCAAGCCGGCCGTCCGGTACGTTCGGCCACATGTGACCACCGCGCCCCCCAGCGAAAACGTCGCAGTGCAGCACGCTTGGTCGCCGCGGAATGCCAGCCTTGCGCCACACCGGCACGCCCAGCCGATCCGCCGTGCCGGGTTACCTGCCACCAGTGCGTATGGTGGAACGTCGCGCGTAACCACCGCACCGGCCGCGACGAAACACGATTCGCCAAGTTCGTGACCGCAGACGACTACCGCACCGGCCCCGATCGAAGCGTGCCGCCGTACGATCGTAGCCGCGAACGCCGTGCGTCGTGAGATCCCCGCGCGGGGCAACGGCGTCGACACGTTCGTAAACACCATCGACGGCCCGCAAAACACGAAGTCCTCAAGCACCACGCCGTCGTACAGGCTGACATGGTTCTGGATGCGGCAGCCCTGCCCGAGCACTGCGGTCGAAGCGACGTAGACCCCTTGGCCCAGCACACAATCCTGGCCGATTTGCGCGCCCGCCGAAACGTGACAGAAGTGCCAAATCCGAGTACCTGGGCCGATGTTGGGGTCCATGAAGCCGTTGTCTTGCGTCTCGCCGTCGATCACGGCCGTCGGATGTGCCACGTAGCGCGGTGTTTTATCCGTTTCCTTCGTCATGCCGCCCCCCGGGCTACGAGGGACCCGATGAAACCCGCCACGCCAAACCTCACAATGCCTTCGTTCGCCCTTGGATGGGGACGCTGGCGGCACAGATCCAGCGAAAAGACCCTTTGCGGACTTTGGTTTAGGGACACTAGGCCTTCACCACCTTTTCGTGAGGATCACGGTAGACCCCCCGCGTGTCGACCACCAACCGGGCCCGGTCCAGCAACCCGTTCCAGTCGATCCCGTCATGATCGGTCGCCACCAGAACCGCATCGAAGTCGCCCGCCTGCTCCAGATCCACGCTGCGGCGCCCCATGAAACGAGCATAGTCCCGTGTCCGCGGGATCACCGGGATGTGCGGGTCATGGTACGCCACGTCGACGCCCTCTGCCTCCAGCAGTTCCATCAGTTTGTACGAAGGCGACTCGCGTCCGTCGTCGACGTTCTTCTTGTACGCCAACCCTACGACCAGGATCCGGGTCCCCGACAGCCCCTTGCCGCGGCGGCTGAACGCCTGCATCGTCCGCTCGACGACCCAGTGAGGCATCGCCCGGTTGACCTCGCCGGCCGTTTCGATGAACCGCGACACGATGTCGTACTCGCGCGCCTTCCAGGACAGGTAGAACGGATCAATCGGGATGCAGTGCCCCCCCAAGCCCGGTCCAGGAGCGAATCGCATGAAACCGAACGGCTTGGTCGCCGCAGCGTCAATGACATCCCAGATATCGATGCCCATCCGCGTGAACACGACCTTCAACTCGTTGACCAGTGCGATGTTGACCGCACGAAACGTGTTTTCCAGGATCTTCGCGGCCTCGGCCACACGCGTCCCCTTGACTGGCACCACGCGGTCGATCACCTGCTCGTAAAGCGCCGTCGCCAATGCCAACGCGGTCGGGTCATCGGCACCGACGACCTTCGGGATGGTCCGTGTCCGGAAGCTGGGGTTGTTCGGGTCCTCACGCTCGGGCGAATACGCCAACCAGAAGTCCCTATTCGCCAATAGTCCGCCCGATTCCAGGATCGGCCGCATGACTTCGTCGGTCGTCCCCGGGTATGTAGTGGACTCCAGCACAATCAGTTGCCCTTTGTGCAGGTGCGGCACCAAGGTGCGGCACGACAGTTCCACGTACGTCATGTCCGGTTCGCGGTTCGCCGTCAGCGGCGTCGGCACGCAGATCAGGATCGCGTCGCACAAGGCCGCATCCGCGAAGTCTGTCGTGGGCCGAAAGCCCGCACCCATCATTGTGGCGATCGCGTCATCGGGGATGTGCGTAATATAGGTGAGGCCCGCCTTCAGGCTCGCTACCTTGTCCGCATCCGTGTCCAGGCCCACGACCGGGAAACCGCCTTCCAGAAATGCCTGCGCGAGCGGCAGACCCACGTAACCCAGTCCCAGCACGCCGATCACGACATCGCGCCGCTCTATCCGGTCCTTTGTCATTTTAGCTTCCTCGTCAGGCGACTGCCGCCTTGACGCCTACTGAAGCGGGATTGCCACGCGCCGCCGCTCACGAGCGGAGCGGTAGATCGCCAGGATCAATTCCAGCGATTTGCGTCCCGCCCGGCCGTCGATTCGGGGTTGTGCCCGCCCCTGCAGCACGTCGATGACGTTGCGGTAGTAGTCCGAATGTCCGTGTCCGTACAACGATAACGGCGCGTAGCCAGCCTCTGTCACCCCGCGGTCATCGTCTTCGTACCGGTCAAACTCCCAGTGTTCCACCCGGTTCAGGGCGACCCCACCGATCCGTACCGTGCCGCGCTCGCCGAGGATCGTGACGGCACCCTCCAGATTCTTCGGGTACACCAGCATCGTCACGTTAATGGACCCGATTGCCCCGTTTCGAAAGCGCAGGACCGCAGCGCCGGTATCCTCGGTTTCGATGCGACGCCCCAGCGTCCCGGTGATCGCCTCGACCTCCTCGACATCGCCGACCAACCACTGAAGCAGGTCGACATAGTGCGAAGCCTGGTTCATGAACGCGCCGCCGTCGAATTCCCACGTGCCACGCCACGGTGCCTGATCGTAGTATTCCTGCGGCCGCGTCCAGAAGACGTTGACCTGGGCGAAGTTGATCCGTCCGAAGCGCCCCTTGTCGACCGCCTGCTTCAGAAGCGCAACCGTGGGATTCAGGCGATTTTGGAGCACCGTGAACAGGCGTACGCCGTGTTCGTCGCACGCGCGGATCATCCGGTCTACCGGTTCCAGCGCGATACCCATCGGTTTTTCGGTGACCACATGAAACCCGCCCTGGGCCGCCAGCACGCCCTGGTCAGGGTGCATCCCCGACGGCGTACACAACACGACGGCGTCGAACCCGCCGTCAGCCAGCATCGTCTTGTAGTCTGCGTACCACGGCACGCCGCCGACCCGCTCGGACATCGCCTGCGCGCGCTCCGGTTCGCAGTCGCAGACCGCGGCGATTTGGGCATCGTCGTGCGGCGCCAGCGCTTCCAGGTGGAACCCGGCGATGCGGCCACAACCCACCAAGCCGAACCGGACCTTTCCGTCCCGCATCGGCAACTCCCCGGCCTCCCTTTCGGGACGCCCTTTCATGTCCGGAATACGATCCGTTTGACGGAGACCAGCGGGATCTTGCCGGTCGAAGACGCGTCCTGGATGGTGGCCCACATCTGGTCGACCTCGACCAGGGTCGCGCCCTCAGCTACCCCGACCTCCAGCGTGCCGTCAGGCAGCAGACGCACTTGCTTGCCCAGGCCGGAACGCAACTGTTGGGCCATCGCGGGAGCCTCAGGGGACGTCTCGGCCGGCGCGTCGTCGTCGCCGTCGGTCTTCATCCCCTTCTTGAATTCCTTGATGCCCTTGCCCAGTCCGCCCAGCGCTGCAGGGATGCGACTGGCTCCGAACAGCAGCAGTACGACCAGCAGAATCAGCAACAGTTCCTGGGTCCCTATGCCGAACATTCGACCCTCCTGGGTCACTTGAACAGGCCCCTGACCTTGTCCACCGACTTGCCCGCTTTGTCAACGGTGCCGGTGGCCCGATCGAGCGTCCCACCGATCTTGTCCTCCG